>JAZSBB010000050.1:0-11427 GCA_045602185.1 Eubacteriales bacterium | reverse complement strand
ACTACGGCCTTACCCTTACCGAAATGGCGCCCTTTGGAGTGGTTGGAAGCATAACACCAAGCACTAACCCTTCCGAAACGGTAATATGCAACAGTATAGGAATGATAGCTGCGGGAAACGGAGTAGTTTTCAATCCGCACCCCAACGCTATAGCAACGTCTAACTATGCGGTTGACCTTGTGAACCGAGCAAGCGCTCTTGCTGGAGGTCCTAAGGTTCTCGTAAGCTCGGTAGTCAAGCCCACCCTTGACACCGCAAATATTATGTATAAGGACGCAAGGATTAGGCTTCTGGTATGCACCGGCGGCCCCGGCGTTGTAAAAAGCGTACTTTCAAGCGGCAAAAAGGCGATAGGCGCAGGAGCGGGAAATCCCCCTGTAATAGTGGACGACACCGCTGACGTAAGAAAAGCGGGTAAGGATATTATAGACGGCTGCACCTTCGACAACAATCTGCCGTGTATTGCAGAAAAAGAGGTTTTCGCCTTCGCTAATATTGCGGACGAGCTTATCTCTGCTATGAAGGCTAACGGAGCTTACCTTGTAAGCCGTGAGGTTGCCGATAAGCTTGCCTCTATCGTGCTTGTGGATAAGAAAAATCCCAAGACCGGCATAGTTTCGAAGATAGTTAACAGAGATTGCGTAGGCAGAGACGCTAAGGTTCTGCTTGAAAAGGTAGGAATTAAGGTTGGCGATGAGGTTCGCTGCATTATATGCGAAACGGATTTTGAGCACCCCTTCGTTCAGCACGAGCTTATGATGCCTATTCTGCCTATAGTGAGAGTCAATAACATAGACCAGGCTATCGACCTTGCCGTCAAGGCAGAGCACGGAAACCGTCACACAGCTCATATGCATTCGAAAAACATAGACAATCTTACGAGATTTGCAAGGGCTGTTGAAACAACGATATTTGTAAAGAACGCTCCTTCTTACGCCGGAATAGGCTTTGGCGGAGAGGGACACACGACCTTTACTATCGCAGGCCCCACGGGAGAGGGAATTACCAGCGCAAAGAGCTTCACAAGGCTTCGCCGCTGCGTACTTTCGGAAAGCTTCCGTATCATCTAAGCAAAATCAGAAGAAAGGAAAAGTGAAAATGAATATTTCATCATCTCAGGTAGAGAGCATCGTGCGTAAAATACTTGGCGAGATAGGTCCTGCGCAGGGCGCATCGTCCGCTAAGGTTCCCGCTACGGCAAAGGTTGCTACGCTTACCTCTCCCAAACATATCGAGGTTAAGGAATATCCCGTTCCCTCTCTTGAGGATAACGACATTCTCGTCAAGGTTGAGGGCTGCGGCGTTTGCGGAACTGACGTTCACGAATGGAAGGGTGACCCCTTCGGAATTATTCCCGTAACTCTCGGTCACGAGGGAACTGGCGAGATAATTGCTCTCGGTAAAAATATAAAGACCGATACTGCCGGAAATCCCATAAAGGTTGGCGACAAGATTGTTACCTCGGTTATAAGCTGCGGCGAATGCCACGTATGCCGCAATCACCCCGCAAATACCAACCTTTGCGATAAGCAGGGAGTTTTCGGACTTATCCCTCACAGCGACAAAAACCCCCTTACCGGTTGGTTCGCATCGCATCTTCTCATAAGAGGAAAGGGAGCTACCTATTTCGTGGTTAACGACCTTGACCTCAAGGAAAGAATGCTTCTTGAGCTTGCCTGCGTTTGCGTGCACGCTCTCAAAAGAGCAAACACTACCGGACTTATAAACTTTAATTCGAAGGTTCTCGTTCAGGGCCTTGGCCCCGTAGGTCTTGTTATGATAAGCGTGCTGAGAGCAGCGGGCGTTAACCATATCGTAGCTATTGACGGAACACCGAAAAGACTTGAAATGGCAAAGAAGCTTGGCGCAAAGACGGTAATCAGCTTCAAGGAAATCGGCTCTCTTGAGGATAGAGTAAAGCTTGTGAAGAGCGTTGCAAACGGCGTGGGCGTTGATTTTGCATTCCAGTGCACCGGCGCTCCTATGGCTGCAAAGGATATCTACGAGTACATTCGCCGAGGCGGCGGTATGTGCGAAATGGGATTTTTCGTAAACAACGGTGAATATACCGTAAACCCCCACTTTGCTATGTGCAATAAAGAAATCAATATCGTAGGCTCTTGGGACTACAGCGCAGACGATTATCCCACGACAATGGCGTTTCTCCGTCAGGCAAGAGAAATGAATATTCCGATAAAGGAGCTCATTACTCATACCTTCCCGCTTGATAAGCTCAACGAGGCTATGGAGGTTAACGTTTCTCAGCAGGGTATAAAGATTTGCTACGTTGCTGAATAAGGAGTAGATTATGGCTCTTGGAATGATTGAGGTTTTCGGCTTTGCTACCGCAATAGTGGTGGCTGACGCTATGGCAAAGGCGGCTGACGTTGAGGTAGTTGCAATCGACAAAAACAAGCCTGCGGCAGGCGACTCGGCAAGAGTTCCTCTCGTTATGGCGGTGAAGGTCGAGGGCTCAGCGGCGGCAGTTGACGCAGCTATACTTGCAGGAAAGGCCGAGGCCGAAAAAAGAGAATTGTACATTACCCACAAGGTAATTGCAAGACAGAGCGAGGATATAGAGTGGTTTGCTCGGCTATCAGCTCTGGGTAAAGATAAATTAAGATAAAAAATAATTTTATAAGGAGAATGAAAACAATGATGGAAGCACTCGGAATGGTAGAGACCAGAGGTCTCGTAGCTGCTATTGAGGCGGCAGACGCTATGGTTAAGGCGGCAAATGTCGTTCTTATCGGCAGCGAAAAAATCGGAAGCGGACTCGTAAGCGTTATGGTTCGTGGAGACGTAGGAGCAGTTAAGGCAGCAGTTGAGGCAGGAAGCGCAGCTGCAACCTCTCTTGGCGAAGTTATAGCTACTCACGTAATCCCCAGACCTCACGCAGACGTTGAAAAGCTTCTTCCTATTATAAAGTAATAAGGACTTTGTGATATGAAGGCGATAGCGTTACTGGAAGTGCAGGCTATGGTTGCTGCAATCACAGGGCTTGACGCTATGGCTAAAGCGGCTGACGTAAAGCTTATACACGTGGAAAAACGCCTCGGCGGCAGACTGGTAACGGTTGTTGTCGAAGGCGAGGTTTCCGCTGTGAAGGCTGCTCTTGCAGCCGGTGCGGCTGCCGCAAGCGAGGTAGGAAATGTCAAGTGCTGCGAGGTGATAGCACGCCCGCACCCCGATGTTATGAAATTTCTGACAACGGGCTGAAAAACGTTTTTAAGGCTTCGGCTTTAAAATATATTTTAATTAAGTTAATAAAAATTTTTACAGGAGGATTTACAAATGGAAGCACTCGGAATGGTAGAGACCAGAGGTCTCGTAGCTGCTATTGAGGCTGCTGATGCTATGGTTAAGGCTGCAAACGTTATCCTTATCGGTAGCGAAAAAATCGGAAGCGGACTTGTAAGCGTTATGGTCCGCGGAGACGTTGGAGCAGTTAAGGCAGCAGTTGAGGCAGGAAGCGCAGCTGCAACCTCTCTCGGAGAAGTTATCGCTACTCACGTTATTCCCAGACCTCACGCAGACGTTGAGAAGCTTCTTCCTTCTATTAAGTAATAATAGACAGGTTGGCTCTCCGGTATCCAAAGGGCGATTCGCCCTTTGGGTACTGCAAAAGAATTTAACGAAAAAGGGATACCCGTGTTAAGTTTTTTTGCAGTACAAAATGCTTTTATAATAAAATAAAGGGGACTGAAAATGGAAATTTCAACAGAGAAAATAGCCGAAATGGTTAAAAAAGTAATTCTTGATATGAATGGCTCTCTGGGTGAAGCCTCCGATGCTCTCGGCATTCCGGTAGGCGTATCAAACAGACACATACATCTATCCCAAAAGGACCTTGACACTCTTTTTGGTGAGGGATACGAGCTTACTCCGATAAAGGAGCTTTCGCAGCCGGGGCAGTACGCCTGCAAGGAGCTTCTTACTATCATAGGCCCATCGATGCGTCCTATTGAAAACGTGCGTGTGCTAGGCCCCGTGAGAAAAAGCTCTCAGGTTGAAATATCCGCTACGGATTCTTACGTCTTAAAGGTTAAGCCTCCGGTAAGAGAGTCGGGAAATATTGCGGGTTCAGCTCCCATAAGAATAGTCGGCCCAAAGGGCGTTGTTGAGCTTAGCGAGGGCTGCATTATAGCCAACCGCCATATTCATATGTCACCGTCTGAGGCAGAAAGATTTTCGCTAAAGGACGGGGATACGATTACGGTTGACGTAAACGGTAAGCGCCGCACGAGGTGGTTTGACGTTCAGGTAAGAGTGCATAAGGATTTCAGACTGGAAATGCACGTTGATACGGACGATGCAAACGCAGCGGGAATAGGAAACGGCTTTACCGTAACGCCGGTTAAGTAATAACGGTCAAGATTGATAGGAGGAAAACTGAAATGCTTAAAGGAATTATCAGAGGAAACATAGTATCAACTAGAAAGCAGGAGTCTCTCGTAGGCAGCAAGTTTATGGAGGTTCAGCTTGTAAAAAACGGTGAGCTTACCAATGAATTTATAATAGCGATAGACAGCGTTGGCGCCGGAATAGGCGAAACGGTGCTGATAACCACGGGAAGCTCGGCAAGACTTGCCCTTCATAATACCCAAAGCCCCGCCGATGCGGTTATAGTAGGTATAGTAGACTGATACTAAAAAAGGAAAAAAGATGCAGGAACTTAAAGATTTAATGCGCAAATCCGGCATAGTAGGCGCCGGAGGAGCGGGGTTCCCCTCTTATGCTAAGCTTGCGGAGGGGGCAGACCTCCTCCTTATAAACGGCTCGGAATGCGAGCCGCTGCTTTACACGGATTACGTTATACTTAAAAGAGAGCCCGAAACGGTTATTTCGGGAATTTGCGAGGTTCTCTCGCATACGGGTATTTCAAAGGCGCTTCTTTGTATTAAGGCGCACACGGCAAAGAGGCTCGACCTCTCGGACGGCGATAAGCTTGCAGAGAGCGTTTACGTCAGAGTTTTGCCGGACGTGTATCCGATAGGTGACGAAATAAGCCTTATATACGAAGCAACGGGCAGACTGGTGAAGCCGGGAAAGCTACCCATAACCTGCGGGGTTATAGTCTATAACGTTGAAACTATGTATAATCTCGGCAGAGCTGTAAGGCTCCGGGAGAGTGTAGTTGATAAGTGGCTTACCGTTGGCGGAAACGTACCTTCTCCGACAGTCGTAAAGGTTCCGATAGGAACTAAGGTATCCGATTTGTTTAAAAAGCTTGGGATTACCGTTCCCGAGGGACACACGGTGCTTGACGGCGGACCTTCTATGGGAAAAGTTATAAATCCGGAGCTTTATGCGGTTACGAAAACCACTAAGGGAATTTTAATTTTGCCGAATGACACTCAGGCAATAATTTCCAAAAAAATAAATGAGAAAATGGCGATTGCCAGAGCCGAAACCGCTTGTTGTCAATGCATCAGATGTACTGATATGTGTCCGAGAAATTTGCTCGGATATCCTCTTGAGCCTCATAAAATGGTAAGAACTGCTATGGGAGCTTGCGAGGTAATGCCGATTATGGTGATATCCGCAACTCTGTGCTGCGGCTGCGGAGTATGCGAAAGTCTTGCTTGCAGTCAGGGAATATCTCCCAGAGCCGTTATAGCTAATTACAAGGAGCTTTTAGGCAAAAACAAAATGCGGTTTTCTGCCGACATAGACGTTGGCGTACGCACCGAGAGAGAATACAGAATGATTCCCTCGGAGAAATGGGCAAGCACGCTCGGAGTCGGAAAATTTGACACAGTGGCGGACTTTGGCGGTGAAATAAGAGATTTTTCCAGAGTTGAGCAATCACTTGTAAGGCATATAGGAGCGCCCAGCATACCGACAGTTACCGATGGTATGACTGTTACTCGAGGCGATATTATAGCAGCTGCGGCAGAGGGGCTTTCCCTTCCTCAGCACGCCTCAATTTCAGGCAGGGTTACGCTTGGAAACGGTAAAATTATTATTGATAGGGTAATTGAAGATGTATAAGGCTATAGGTGTTATAGAATTAAAGAGCATACCCAAGGGGGTTGAGGCGGCAGATTCGGCGCTCAAAAGCGCAGGTATAGAAATGGTGTCGGCGCACCCCTCTTGCCCGGGAAAGTATGAGATAATCCTTACCGGCTCGATTTCCAACGTTACCGCTGCGGTAAATCACGTAACGGCTCGCTTTGACGGATACGTTATCGATTCCTCCGTAATGGGAAGAATTGACGAGCAGGTTATCGCAGCGCTTTTCGGAACTCAGACGGGCGAGCGTTCAGGCTCACTTGGACTTATAGAAACCTTCTCGGCGGCAAGCGCTATAAAGGCGGCTGATATAGCCGTTAAAACCGCACGGGTGGCTATATACGACCTCAGAGTTTCGAGAGGTATGGGCGGCAAGGGCGTAGTTATGATAACCGGCGAGGTAGGTGACGTAACCGCTGCGGTAGAGGCAGGCTCAGCCTATGCGAAAAGTGCCGCAACGCTTTCCTCTTATACGGTCATAGCTAATCCGCACGAGGATTTGTGGAAACAAATGTAATTGAGGTGAAGGTATGGAAAACATTAAATTCGTTCTCGAAAAAAGCAGAAGAATACAGAAGCTTATAGATAACCTTTATGAAAAAATGCCCGAGATAGAATCGGCAAGAGGAATCCTCGTTACCGAGAGTTATAAGGCAACCGAAAATCTTCCCATAATCAAGCGCCGCAGCGCAGCGTTTGCCCATATTCTTCGCAATCTTCCTATAGTTATTAGAGACGGCGAGCTTATAGTCGGAAGCGCAACGGTTGCTCCGAGAGGCTGCCAGGTTTTTCCGGAATATTCGTACGAGTGGCTGCTTTCCGAGCTTGACACGGTTTCAACGAGAGCTGCCGACCCGTTTTACATAAGCGAAAAAACAAAGGCTGAGCTTCGCAATATATATCCTTGGTGGAGCGGAAAGACAACGAGCGACCTTGCAAAAGCAAATATGGCGCCCGAGGCTTACGCAGCATTTGTTGAGCATTCCGTATTTACCCCCGGAAATTACTTTTATAACGGAATAGGCCACGTATGCGTAGACTACGGCAAGGTTATGAAAATAGGCTATAGAGGCATTATTGCAGAGGCAAGAAGCGCACTTGATAAGCTTGACGTTGCAGATGCTGAGTACGTAAGCAGAACTAATTTTCTTACTGCGGTTATAGAAAGCTGCGAGGCGGTAATAGAGTACGCCCGCCGTTACAGTATTCTTGCTGCGGATATGGCAAAGAAGGAAGCTGACCCCGATAGAAAACGTGAGCTTGAAATAATTTCCCGCAACTGTAAGAGAGTTCCGGAATTCCCGGCAACAAGCTTTTACGAGGCTTGTCAGACCTTCTGGTTTATTCAGCTGCTTTTGCAGATAGAATCGAGCGGACACTCTATTTCTCCCGGAAGATTTGACTGCTATATGTATCCTTATTTCAAAAAGGATTTAGAGGAAGGCAAAATTACCTACGAGGCGGCTCAGGAGCTGCTCGATTGCATCTGGGTAAAATTCAACGATATAAATAAGGTCAGAGACGCTGCCTCGGCTGACGGCTTTGCAGGCTACGGAATGTTCCAGAACCTCATAGTCGGCGGTCAGAACGTACACGGAATGGACTCAACGAACGACCTTTCGTATATGTGTCTTGAAGCGGCTATGCACGTTCCGCTTCCCCAGCCCTCGATTTCCATAAGAGTATGGAACGGCTCTCCCGAGCCGCTGCTAATCAAGGCAGCTGCGCTCACAAGGCTCGGAACCGGCCTGCCGGCATATTACAATGACGAGATAATCATTCCCTCTATAATGGCAAGAGGACTTACGCTTGAGGACGCAAGAGATTATTGCATTATAGGCTGCGTTGAGCCTCAAAAGGCAGGAAAAACTGACGGCTGGCACGATGCTGCGTTCTTCAATATGTGCAGACCTATGGAGCTTGCCTTTTCAAACGGCTACGATAAGGGCAAAAAAATAGGCCCAGATACCGGTGACGTTGCCGATATGAAGACCTTTGAGGAGTTTTACGAGGCTTATAAGGCTCAGCAGAGCTATATGATAAAGCTTCTCGTAAACGCAAACAACGCAATAGACAAGGCGCACGCCGTAAGATGTCCCCTTCCGTTTCAGTCGTGTATGGTTGAGGACTGCATAGGCAGAGGAAAATCGCTTCAGGAGGGCGGCGCCATTTACAACTTTACCGGCCCGCAGGGCTTCGGTATAGCTAACAACACGGACGGACTCGTTGCAATAAAGAAGCTCGTCTTCGAGGAGAAAAAATTTACCCTTTCCGAGCTTAAAGAGGCGATAAAGGCAAATTACGGATACGGCGTAAAGGGCGCTGCGGCGGAAAGGCTTACCGCAGAGATAGCGGAAGAGCTTATGCGTGAGGGCGTTGAAATAAACGAGGCGGCGGTAAGAGCTATTTATGACGAGGTAACTAATCAAACCTCGCTTGACGGTGCGACAAGAGCTAAGTACAGAGAAATAAAGCGTATGATAGACGAGGACTGCCCTAAATACGGAAACGATATCTATGACATAGATATGTTTGCCCGTGACGTTGCGAACAGCTACACGAGAGAGGTTGAAAAATATAAGAACGTAAGAGGCGGTATATTCCAGGCGGGGCTTTACCCGGTATCCGCAAACGTTCCTCTCGGAGCAAGCACGGGCGCAACTCCGGACGGCAGACTTGCCTACACGCCCCTTGCTGACGGAATAGGGCCTGCGTCCGGCAGAGACGTGAAGGGACCCACAGCAACTGCAAACTCGGTTGCAAAGCTTGAGCAGGGCGTTGCTTCAAACGGAACGCTTCTTAACCAGAAATTCCACCCGTCAGCTCTTGCGGGAATGTCGGGACTTACTAAATTCGTGGCGCTTATCCGTTCATACTTTGACCAGAAGGGTATGCACGTTCAGTTTAACGTAGTAACGAAGGAAACGCTTATAGATGCGCAGAAAAACCCCGAAAAATACAAAACTCTCGTAGTTCGTGTAGCGGGATACAGCGCTTTGTTTACCACGCTTTCCCGTTCCCTTCAGGACGACATTATCAACAGAACGGAGCAGGGTTGGTAAACTAAACTTTACAGAAATGAGGTGATTTTGTGAATCGGGATATAAAGGGACGAATATTTAATATTCAGCGCTTTTCAATCCACGATGGCCCCGGAATAAGAACTATAGTATTCTTCAAGGGCTGCTTTATGAGATGCGCCTGGTGCTGCAATCCCGAATCGCAAGGTCGAGAAATAGAAACGCTTATCGAGGGCGGAAAAGAAAAAACTGTAGGCAAAGACGTCTACGTTTCGGATATTATGTCCGAGGTGCTTCTCGATATGCCGTACTACAGAAGAAGCGGCGGAGGGATAACTCTTTCGGGCGGCGAGGTGCTATGCCAGGCGGATTTTGCGGCGGCGCTTCTTTCTGCCTCAAAGGAGGAGGGACTGCATACCGCAGTTGAATCAGCGGCGTCCTCTTCCTTTTCAGAGATAGAAAAAATACTGCCGCATCTTGATTTGTACCTTATGGATATCAAGCATATAAACAGCGCAAAGCATAAGGAATATACCGGTGTCGGAAACGAGCGCATACTTGAGAATGCGAAAAAGATTGCCGAAAGCGGAGTCGAGCTTATAATCAGGACTCCGGTTATACCGGGATTCAACGACACTGCCGAGGAAATACGGCAAATATCTCACTTTGCAAAAACCCTTCCGGGAGTCAGAGAGCATCACCTCTTGCCTTATCATAGGCTCGGTCAGGATAAATATGCGGGACTTGGAAGAAAATATTCGCTCAGCGAAATAGAGCCTCCGAGCAGAGAAAAAATGGAATATCTGCTTTCGGTTGCAGAAACCTCGGGCCTTAAATGTAAAATAGGCGGGTAGAAAGGAATAAATATGGAGCTTAGAGAAAATATGAGAATCGTGCAGGAGCTTGTTCCGGGTAAGCAGATAACGCTTTGCCATATAATCGCAAATCCCGATGACGTTCTTTATACCAAGCTCGGTCTTGACCCAAAGACCGATTACACGAGAAGCGCAATCGGAGTGCTTACTATAAGCCCTGCCGAAAGCGCAGTAATAACCGCAGATATAGCTATAAAATCAAGCGGCGCAGAAATAGGATTTGTTGATAGATTTACAGGAACTCTCATTATATCGGGCAGCGTTTCAAGCGTTGAGTCGGCATTTGCGGCAATAAGAGAATATTTCACGACAAAGCTTAGCTATGTTTGCTGCGATATCACCAGAACCTGATGAAAAAGATAATACTGATAGGCAGGGTTGCCGCCGGTAAAACCACGCTGACTCAGGCTCTTAACGGCGAGGAGATACATTACTATAAAACTCAGTATATAAACTACCTCGATACCATTATTGATACTCCCGGCGAATATACGGAGCTTAGGCAGACGAGCGGTGCGCTCGCCCTCTACGCCTACGAGGCAGACGTTGTGGGGCTTGTGCTAAGCGCAAACGAGCCGTATTCGATTTTCTCGCCCTGCATAACGAGTCTTGTAAACCGTGAGGTCGTTGGAATAATTACCGGAATAGACAAGCCTGACGCTAATCCGGAAAGGGTAGACAGATGGCTCAGACTTGCCGGCTGCAAGAAGATTTTTCCCGTAAGTGCTTACACGGGTGAGGGGCTTGACGCTCTGATTGAGTTTTTGGCAGATAACGAAGAGGAACTGGAGGCTATGCGTAAAAAATGAGTAAAACGAAAATAATCGCTTTCGCAAACAACAAGGGCGGAAGCGGAAAAACAACCAGCTGCTCAAACATAGGCTATGCGCTTTCTATGCTTGGCAAGAAGGTTCTTCTGATAGACGGAGATATGCAGCTTAATCTTACTCTGTCATACTTTGACGAGGAACGCTCGCTTGAATATGCAAGCGGCGCAAAAAATATATATACCGCTATCAAGGAGGAAAAGGACCTTTCGGATTTTGTTTTGCCGACAGAATATGAAAATCTCGATATAATTCCTTCAACCTCTCTTATGAGCTCGATAGAATTTGACCTTTTTTCGAAATGGCAGAGGGAATTTATTCTTCGAAAGTGCCTTGAGCCTATAAGAATAAGAGGCTATTACGACTACGTTCTGATAGATGCGCCGCCCACGCTCGGCGGTTGGGTTATGAATATAATGTGCGCCTCGGATTACGTTGTAATTCCCGTAGAGGCGAGCCCCTGGGGACTTTTCGGGCTTGCGAATATGTTTGATTTCATATCCAAGGTTTCAACCGTTTCTCAGAAGCTTTCGGTTATGGGAATTATGATAACTAAGGCGGACGAGAGGAAAAACTACTTTAAGCAGACCCTTGAAACCTTAAATGAGTCCGGGGTTGCAAGAATATTTGAAACCTACGTGCGTGTGGACAGTGCGGTGGAATGGGCTCAGGATAACAGTAAACCCGTTG
>JAZSBB010000049.1:0-3839 GCA_045602185.1 Eubacteriales bacterium | reverse complement strand
TGAAACCGAAAACAACAAGCTTCTCTTTGAGATGACCGCAAAATACGGAACTCCCTATTTCTCAAACTACATCAATTCCGATATGGCTCCCAGTGACGTGCGCAGTATGTGTTGCAGACTCCGTCTTGACCTTCGTGAGCTCAGAAAGAAGTCCGGTGGCTTCTTCGGTAGCGGTGAGAGCACCGGTTCTGGTGGCGTTGTAACCATCAATATGCCGAGAATTGCATATCTTGCTGAGAACAAAGAGGCTTTTTATACCCGTCTTGATCGTATGATGGATATATCCGCCCGTTCGCTCAAGGTTAAGCGTACCGTTATCACAAAGCTTCTTGACGAAGGACTTTATCCTTACACGAAGCGTTATCTTGGCACCTTTGCAAACCATTTCTCAACTATAGGTCTTATCGGTATGAACGAGGTTGGTCTTAATGCAAAATGGCTTAAGAAGGATATGACTCACGTTGAGACTCAGGAGTTTACCAAGGAAGTTCTTAACCATATGCGCGAAAGACTTTCCGACTATCAGGAAAAATACGGCGACCTCTATAACCTTGAGGCAACTCCCGCTGAATCCACCACCTACCGTCTTGCAAAGCACGACCTTCGCCGTTATCCCGATATCGTTACCGCAGCAGACGTTTCTAAGGGCGAAACCCCCTATTACACGAATTCTTCTCACCTTCCCGTTGGATACACTGATGATATTTTTGCGGCTCTTGATATTCAGGATGAGCTTCAAACTCTTTACACCTCGGGAACCGTATTCCACGCATTCCTCGGCGAGAAGCTTCCTACCTGGAAGAGCGCAGCAACCCTTATCCGCACTATCGCAGAAAACTATAAGCTTCCTTATTATACTCTTTCTCCCACCTATTCCGTATGTAAGAATCACGGATATCTCTCAGGCGAGCAGTACGTTTGCCCTCATTGCGGAGGCGCAACGGAGGTATATAGCCGTATCACCGGTTACTACCGCCCGGTTCAGAACTGGAATGACGGTAAGACTCAGGAATATAAGGACAGAGTAGTTTATTCTCCTAAGAAAATGGACAAAAAGGCTCCCTTGAATCTTTCCTCGGTAGTTGACGAGGAAGCGCTCTCGGCAGCAGAAACGCTTGATGAGAAGGTTATTCTTTTCGCAACCCCCACTTGCCCTAACTGCAAGGCGGCAGCGAATTTCCTTGACAAAGCGGGAATATCTTACGAGAAGCTTATGGCAAACGAGCATCCCGACCTCGTAAACGAATACGGTGTTCGTCAGGCTCCCACCCTCGTTACAATATCCGGTGATAAGACTGAGAAGATTGTAAACCTTTCTAACATCAAGGCTTATACCGAGCGCAAGTAATCGGAGGCGCAAAGTGTACGATATAATAATTGTTGGTGCAGGGCCCGCCGGAATGACGGCGGCGCTCTACGCCAGGAGAGCTGAAAAAAGCGTTCTCCTGATTGAAAAAAGCACCTTTGGCGGTCAGATAACTCATTCCCCCAGAGTAGAGAACTATCCCGGCTTTATGGCTATGAGCGGCAACGAATTTGCAGAAAAGCTGCTTGACCAGGTAACCCTTCACGGCGCAGATATTGAGTTTGACGAGGTAAGTGCGGTAAAGCCTTCGGGTGAGGGCTATATTGTAAGCACTCTCGGCTCAGATTTCTTTACTAAAAGCGTAATCTTGGCAACCGGCTCAAAGCATCGCACTCTCGGAATCGCTCGTGAGGAGGATTTTGTCGGAGAAGGCGTTTCTTATTGCGCAGTTTGTGACGGAGCCTTCTATAAGGGCAAAACTGTTGCGATAATCGGAGGCGGAAACACGGCGCTTCAGGAAGCAATGCTTCTCTCTGACGGCTGCAATAAGGTTTACGTGGTACAAAATCTTGATTTCCTTACCGGAGAGGGCGCATTGCAAGCGAGCATAGCAAAGCGTGAAAACGTAGAGGTTATTCTCTCGTCTGTTGTAACTGAGCTTCTCGGCGACTCCGAGATTACCGGAATAAAGATAAAAAACACAAATACAAGCGAGGAAAAAATTCTCACGCTTGACGGAATTTTCGTTGCAATAGGCCAAAAGCCCGAAAACGAGCCGTTTTCCGAGCTCGTTACGCTTGATTCTTACGGCTATATTGCTTCCGGAGAGGACTGCATTCCGAAAACGGAGCATAAGGGCATTTTCGTTGCAGGAGATTGCCGAACCAAGTCGGTTCGCCAGGTTACCACTGCGGCGGCTGACGGAGCGGTAGCGGCGCTTTCTGCTTGTCGCTACGTTGACTCTTTAAAATAAATAGCTAAAAAGCAATTTCATAAAATAAAAAGGGCAGAGACACCGTAAAATTCAGTGTCTTTGCCCAAGCTTTTTATAGGCTATTACGTTTAAAAGCTTTTTTCTAAGGCGGCACGGACTATTTTTGTCTGTACGTATAGAGAAAAGCGCCCGTTTTTTCATAGCGTACCTCAAAATTTCCTTTTCGGGCAGCATAACTATTCTGAAATGGTCGGGGGTTTGCCAGACAAAGCCGCTTCCCTTGCACGAAAACCTCGCCTATTATAAGCTATGCGGCAGAGAGGCAAAGCGAGACGTATATTTTTATTACAAAAGGCGCAAATTTAAAACTGAGGCTATAGAGGAAATTATCCGCCCTATAACAAATAAGTAAAAGCTAATTAATTCGGCTCTGCTGACACTTGTTTGTCACACCAGAGCCTTTTATAAACCCTAAAACGCAACCGCAGGTTGCAAAAAACTCAACCCAACTTGCTTGAAGCACCGTAAGAATTATGCTAAAATAAATATAAAGATTATGACTATATTTTAAGCGTCTGAATATTATATAAGGAAAAGATAACTTAAAGGAGAATAGTGATGACGATAGGTCAGAAAATTGCGGCGCTCAGAACTGAGAGAGAAATATCGCAGGAACAGCTTTCCGAAGCACTGGGGATTTCGAGGCAGTCGGTTTCGAAATGGGAAATGGACGGAGCGCTGCCCCAAATAGACAAGGTATTGCAGCTTTCGGAGTTTTTCGGCGTTTCTACAGACGAGCTTTTGAAGGATAAGTGCAAGGTATCCTCTCTGACGTCTAAAGGCTCGGCAAAAAACAAATATTTCGGAACGGACGGATTTCGGGGAGAGGCTAACGTGGATTTGACCTCTATGCACGCATATAAGGTGGGGCGCTTTCTCGGTTGGTATTACGCTTCTTTGCTTTCAGGAAAGCGTGATAGCGCATACCGCCCAAGAATAGTAATAGGCAAGGATACCCGCCGTTCAAGCTATATGCTTGAATATTCGATAGTTGCGGGAATAACGGCGAGCGGCGCCGACGCTTATATGCTTCACGTAACCACTACGCCCAGCATCTCTTACGTAACGAGGCAGGACGAGTTTGATTGCGGCATTATGATAACCGCATCGCATAATCCCTATTACGACAACGGAATAAAGATAATAAATGCGTACGGCGAGAAGCTTGACGATTCGACAACTGCGCTTATGGAAGCTTATATAGACGGAAATTTAGGCGTATTAGGCGTCACGGGTGCGGACCTTCCTCTTGCAAAGGGCGCAAGAATAGGCTGTATATACGATTACGTTTCGGGAAGAAACAGATATATAGGATATCTCATTTCGGTGGCATCAAATTCCTATAGAAAGCTGCGTATAGGGCTGGACTGTGCAAACGGAGCCTCCTGGAATATTGCAGGAGCTGTGTTTGGCGCTTTGGGGGCGCAAACGTATCTGATAGGCGCTGAGCCTAACGGACTGAACGTAAACGAAAACTGTGGCTCAACGCATATAGAAAACCTGCAAAGGTTAGTGCGTGAAAAGCATCTTGACGTTGGC
>JAZSBB010000048.1:0-17420 GCA_045602185.1 Eubacteriales bacterium | reverse complement strand
TGAGCAAAGTAGGCGGCGTCCTCTGCGCCTACCTTCATAACCGCTTCAAGATGGGCCTTATCTGCAATAAGACGGTTAAACTCCTCTCTTACAGAACAAAGTCCGTCAGCAGTAGCTTCTCCGACAGCGAGCTTGAAATCTCCGTATCCCTTACCGGAAAACTCTTTTTCTATTTCCTCGTAGCTCTTACCGGTAAAAGCCTTGTATATAGTCATAAGGTTTGAGACGCCGGGCTTGTCCTGCGAATATCTTACCTCGGTGTCCGAGTCGGTTACGGCTCTTTTGAATTTTCTGATTATATCGTCCTTAGAGTCCAGAATATAGACAACTGCGTTCGGGTTGGGGTCGGATTTTGACATCTTTGCGGTTGGCTCGGCAAGTGACATTATCTTCATAGTGTCGGCGCTGATATATCCCTCGGGAACCGTAAAGGTGTCCGAATATATCTGATTGAAGCGCAGAGCAACGTCACGAGCTAATTCAAGATGCTGCTTTTGGTCGATTCCAACGGGAACTATATCCGTTTGATAGAGCAAAATATCTGCCGCCATAAGTGCGGGATAGGTAAATAAGCCTGCGTTGATATTCTGCGCATTTTTAAGGCTTTTGTCCTTAAACTGCGTCATTCTTGAAAGCTCTCCGAACATAGTATAGCAGTCAAGTATCCAGCCAAGCTCTGCGTGCGCCGGGACGTGAGACTGAACGAAAAGAGTGTTCTTCGTTTCATCAAGGCCGCAAGCCATATAAAGCGCAAGAGTTTCGTACGTTCTGCGGCGAAGCTCCTGCGGAACCTGCCTTACCGTTATTGCGTGTAGGTCGACTACGCAGTAAAACTTTTTATAATCGTCTGCAAAAGCGGAGAAATTCTTAATTGCTCCGAGATAGTTTCCTATCGTGAGGTTTCCCGAAGGCTGAACCCCGGAAAAAACCGTTTTTATATCGCCGTTCATTTTTTAACCTCTGAATAAAAATCTATTATTCGTAAAGGGGGTGCTTTTCGCAAAGAGCCTTGACTCTCATTCTTACCTCGTCCTGATTTTTCTCAAAATCGGAAAGAGTAAGAGTGATAAGCGCAGCAACCTCCTTCATATCCTCCTCGTCAAAGCCTCTCGTGGTAACGGCAGCCGTGCCAAGACGAAGACCGCTGGTAACGAAGGGCTTCTGGGTGTCAAAGGGAACTGCGTTCTTGTTGGTCGTAATTCCGACCTCGTCAAGAAGGTGCTCGGCTTCCTTACCCGTATCAACCTTCATACCGGTAAGGTCAACCAGCACGAGATGGTTGTCGGTTCCGCCGCTTACAAGACCGAAGCCCGCTTTAACAAGACAGTCAGCGAGAACGGCGCAGTTTTTAACTACCTTTTTTGCATATTCCGTAAATTCGGGCTTGAGCGCTTCGCCTAAGCATACCGCCTTTGCTGTTATGGTGTGCATAAGAGGGCCGCCCTGAATACCGGGGAATATAGCCTTGTTTATTTTCTTTGCCAGCTCCTCATCGTTAGTGAGTATAAGACCGCCTCTGGGGCCTCTGAGCGTTTTGTGAGTAGTCGTGGTAACAACGTCCGCATAAGGAACGGGCGAGGGGTGAACTCCCGCAGCTACGAGGCCTGCTATATGCGCCATATCTACCATAAGATATGCGCCAACCTCCTTAGCTATCTCGGAAAATTTCTTAAAATCTATAATTCTGGGATATGCGGAAGCTCCTGCAAGGATAAGCTTAGGCTTATTTTTGAGAGCCAGCTCTCTGAGCTCGTCATAGTTGATTCTTCCGTCCTCCTTACTGACACCGTAAGGAACGATATTCCAGTACTTACCCGACATATTTACGGGCGAGCCGTGGGAAAGGTGTCCTCCGTGAGCAAGATTCATAGAAAGAACGGTGTCGCCCGGCTCAAGAAGCGCAAAGAAAACTGCCATATTAGCCTGAGCGCCCGAATGGGGTTGAACGTTTGCAAATCCTGCGCCGAAAAGCTTTTTTGCTCTTTCGATAGCGAGGTTTTCAACTATATCAACGTTTTCGCAGCCGCCGTAATATCTCTTTGACGGGTATCCTTCTGCGTATTTATTCGTAAGAGTGGTGCCGTTAGCCTCCATTACCGTTTCCGAAACGAAATTTTCGGAAGCGATAAGCTCTATTTTATTTCTCTGTCTGGCGGTTTCCTTTTCAACTGCGGAAAACACGTCGGGGTCGTTCTTTTTCAAAAGTTCGTACTCTCTCATTGTTTTTCTCCTAAAAATAGCAATATACAATTAATTATACTCAAATGAAACGCCTTTGTCAATATGCCGTAGGCAGAAAAGGGATAAAAGGGCGCATAAAAGTCACAAAATCCGAAAAAGCCTGACGTTGAAACGAAAAACTGCGTTTCTTTTGTCCGCACACTCCCACTTTTACACTGCGTTCGTAAATATATTTATTATTATTACTTTTTGTTCATAATTTATTTATAATTATATAGTATAATATGTGAATATGACACTACACTTTAGCTTGTCTTTTTGGCGGCTAATGGAAAGGAAATCGGAGTATCCGATAGTAAAAATAATGGTTAAGGTTGAACATCTCGTAAAAAGATATGGAACGAATTATGCGCTTGATGACGTAAGCTTTGAAATAGGAGAGGGTGAAATAGTAGGTCTTCTCGGCCCTAACGGAGCCGGAAAAAGCACGACTATGAATATTTTGACCGGCTATCTTTCTACCACCTCGGGCGCTGCCTACGTCAACGGTATTAATATACTTGACGACCCGATAGGAGCGAAGCGCTATATCGGATTTTTGCCCGAGCAGCCGCCGCTTTATCCCGATATGACGGTAAAGGAATATCTTAATTTCGTCTACGAGCTGAAGGGGTGTGAGCTTCCGCGGGAGGAGCATATTTCCGAGGTGCTTTCGGTAGTCAGGCTCTCCGAGGTTAAAAATAGGCTTATAAAAAATCTTTCGAAGGGCTACCGCCAGAGAGTCGGTATTGCTCAGGCGCTTGTAAACGACCCGAGGGTGATAATATTTGACGAGCCTACCGTTGGTCTTGACCCTAAGCAGATACTTGAGGTAAGAAATCTGATAAGAACTCTTGCGAAAAATCACACGGTTATTCTTTCGACTCATATTCTTGCCGAGGTACAAGCCGTTTGCGAAAGAATTATCATAATAAACAAAGGAAAAATAATCGCTGACG
Source organism: Eubacteriales bacterium (assembly GCA_045602185.1). Taxonomy (GTDB): domain Bacteria; phylum Bacillota; class Clostridia; order Oscillospirales; family CAG-272; genus UBA1740. The sequence continues at coordinate 14,241 of JAZSBB010000048.1, read as the reverse complement.
AGCGCACTGAGGATATAACACGCACTATAGAGGACGGATATCACTATCAGTTTAAGATATCCGGCCCGCCAAGAGAAATAAAGAATGCTCTTGAAAAAATCAACGGCGTCAAGAGCGCAACCGAAACGGGCGAAAAGGAAGCTGACGCTTACGCATTCCTAGTAGAAAGCGAAAGAGGAATTGACGTCAGAAAAGCGGTATTCAACCTTTGCGCAAGAATGAACTGGGCAATTCTCGGGCTTTCTCCCGTAGGCACTGACCTTGAATCGATATTCATAAGACTAGTTGACGGCTCGGAGGGGCGTGTTCCCTCCAAAAAAGAAAAGCGCCCGAGAGCGCACTGAGGAGGCATACAATGATAGCGATTTTTAAAAAGGAAATGCGCTCGTATTTCACGAGCGTTATAGGATACGTTTTCTTAGTCCTTTATCTCGTTTTGGCGGGTGCGGTTTTCTGTTATACGACTCTCTTTTCGATGACGGCAGACCCCACGGCGTTTTACACTTTTATGCTGATTGTTTCGGCAGTTATGCTTCCCCTTCTCACTATGAAATCCTTTTCTGAGGAGAGAAAGGCAAAAACCGAGCAGCTTCTTCTTACCTCTCCCGTTTCTATAATAGGAATAGTTTGCGGTAAGTTTTTGGCGGCGTATCTCGTTTTTGCAAGCTGTATGATTATAAATTCGTTTTATTTTCTGTTCCTTGTAAATTATGCGTCAGTCAAATTTGCGGTGATTATAGGAAACCTTCTTGCCGTTCTTCTCGTGGGAATGGTTTTCATCGCCATAGGACTTTTCGTCTCCTCCCTGACCGAAAATCAGATTTCTGCGGCAATCGGAACGGTGTCGATTATTCTGGCGTTTCTTCTTATAGGACTTATTTCGTCTCTTATTCCTTCCTCGTACGTAATACGTTACGTATTCGACTTTATATCAATCTTCTCAAGATTTCAGGCTTTTACCGCCGGATATTTTGATATAGCGGCGATACTTTATTACGTTTCCCTGGCATTCATATTCGTATATCTCACAGTCCGTGTATACGACAGACGCCGTTATAACTGAGAGGGGAAGAATATGGCTAAATTCAAATCAAAGGCAGCTTCTGCTCTCAGCAGCGAAAACGCTGCCTCCGGCGCCTTAACTGCCGTAATTATTGTGACCGTTTTGGCGATTAACGTTATCGTCTTCGTGATATCGAGCGCCTTCGGACTCTCCTTTACGTCAACGCCGAAGGACGAAACGGTTATCACCGGCTCGACAGACGCTTTGTTTAGTGAGGCAAGAGCCGACAGAAAAAAGGTCAAAATAAGCTTTTGCTTTTCCTCCGAGGCTGACGTTTTAGCGCACGCTACGGGAGCTTTCGTTCATAAAACTGCCGAGGAATACGAGAAGAGATATCCGGATTTTATTGAGATTGACTATCTCAATCTCATAACGGGAAAAAACAGCAAGGGCGAAAACGTTGACGTTGAAAAATACAAGACCGATATGCAAGGAAACGAAACCCCTCTTGCAAAATCCTCGGTTATTTTCGAATGCGGAAAAAATTACAAGGTGGTAACCGATACTTACACCTCCGCCGGCTTTGCGGATTTTTACACGCTTGACGCCGCCACGAAGAACGCAACATCTTATAACGGAGAAGCGTTTATGGCTTCTATGATATACTGGGTGACCGTAAACGAGCATCCGACCGCCTATCTGACGGTAGGACATAGCGAGCAGCTGGATTCCACATTTCTCGGCGTTCTTTCAATGGCGGGCTACAACCTCAAAAAGATAGACCTCAAAAACGAGGAGGTTCCACGTGACGCAGCGCTTCTCATAATATCAAACCCGCTAAGCGATTTTGAAAAGGAGGCGGCCGAGGATTCGGATTTCCGAACCGAGTTTAAGAGATTAAAAACCTATATGGATAACGGCGGAAATATTTACGTATCTCTTGACCCCTACGTAAAAAGGCTTCCGGTTCTCGAGTCCTTCGTAGCCTCATACGGAATAGCCTTTTCGGAAACTGTGGGCGCATCGGGAATAGTGCGTAATATCGTCAAGGACTCGTATAATGCGATAACGACTGACGGCTTTACGCTCGTTACCGAGTTTGCGGATAACGAGGTTGCAAATTCCGTATCAAATACGGTAAAGCAGTATTCAGAAGGCAAGGTTATCATAAAATCTGTCGCAGCGCTCGAGCTTTCAAAAACCGCAAAGCCTATGCTTGTTTCGGGAGCTTCTTCCGAGCTTTACGCAGAGGGAAAATCGGTGGATAAATCGGGCAGCTATTGCGTTGCCGCATACGCTACGGCAGAGGCAAAGCAGGATAAAACCTCCTCGCTATTCGTTGTCCCCAGTATTTATACTACGGTTTCTGACGCTTTCGTGACTAACAAATATTCAAATAAAGACTTTATGTATTCTCTTTTCGATAATCTCTACGGCAGAGACGGAATGCCATACGGCTGTAACGTTGCGTATTACGACAGCGGAGTTCTTGAAAATCTCACTATGGGAACGAAAAGAATTTTCACGGGTATAATTTTGGCAGTTCCGGTACCTATTGCAATTTTCGGCGCAGCCCTGATAGTTAAGAGAAAGAACAGGTAATTTTAATGAATTTATTAAAAGGAAAAAGTAAGCGAACCAGGGTGTTTGCCGCTATAACGCTCCTTCTTATAGTAGCGCTTATTGGGCTTAATCTTCTGGTGTCGCTTCTCGTGCAGAATAACCTTCTCTATATAGATATGACTCCCGAGGAGCTTTATACCCTGAGCGACCTTATGATAGAGGAATGCGATTTCGTAAACGGGTTAAGCGAGGATAAAAAAATAAAAATCACCTTCTGTAACGACCCGGACAACCTTATTTCGTCAACGGTGACGAGAGTTACGTATTTTATGGCGCTTGCTCTCGAAAAGGCGTTTGACAATATTGAGGTTACAGAGGTAAACGTAAGGTACGAGCCTACTGCCGTTTCGCAGTATAAAACAACCTCTCTTTCCGAGATAAAGCAGACGGACGTAATAGTTTCCTGCGGCGACAGATACAGAATAATCGGAGCAAATAATTTCTGGACGGTTGAAAACGGAGCGTTCTGGTCCTATAACGGAGAATACAGAATGGCAACCGTTATGAAATCGGTCTCTATGGCAAACGACAATAACCCTTCGGCGTATTTTCTCACAGGACACGGAGAGGACTATTACGATGAGGAAAAGCCCGAGTCGGAGGGCAGTGTAAAGACTGCCGCCTTCAGAGAGCTTCTTATTGAAAGAGGGTTTAACGTAAAGCTTCTTGACCTTTCGGCAGTCGAAGCGGTTCCCTCGGATTGCGCTTTGCTTATAATGAACAATCCCAAAACCGATTACGCCGCCGACCCCACGCAATTCGATAGCTTTTCTTACGTTTCGGAGACCGAGAAGCTTGATAGATACCTCACCTCAAACCAGGGCGCTCTCATAGTTGCGAAGAACCCGGAAACAAAGCTCGCCTGCCTTGAGGACTTGCTCTCGGAGTGGGGCTTTGAATTCTCGCAGTCGATTCTGAGAGACGAGGAATCGCTTATGGCTGAGGACACCTCGATAATATCCGTTTACGATACTGACGAGGCAAGCTACGGCTACGCTATCTATCAGGAGTTTGCAAAGCTTGAGTCTTCGCCTAAGACCGTATTTAAAAACGCAGGATATCTGAGCTGCTCGTACGGAGAAAACACTACCTCAAACGAGCCCGGTTCGCCAAACGTTTCAAAGCAGTACGCTCCCTTCCTTACTACCCCGAAAAGCGCTCAGCCGTTCGTTAAAAATACTGAGACGGGGAAATATTCGGTGCCTGAGGACTCGGCGGGCATATACGACCTTGCCGCAATTTCGGCAAGAACCGCATTCGACTCGGAGAGCGCAGAGGAAACCTATTCCTACGTATTTTGCGTAAACAGCATTGATTTCTTTGACAGCGGCGTGCTCGGTAACGCTTCCTACGCTAATTACGATATCGTTTCCGCACTGGTTGACAATATGTCGAGAATGGATATTTACGCTTCAATGAACCTCGGCGCAACCTCGTTTAACAGTGAAAGATACGGCGGAAAGCAGCTTTTAAAGCAGGAGCTTTCCTCAATGGAGGAGACTTACGTCTTTTCAGCTGACGGAAAAGAGCTTCTCAAGGTTAATAAGGCTATAACACAAACCGCAATAATCCTTATCACCGTAGCGGTAGCGGCTATTCCAGTTATCATTCTCGTGAGGGGAATAATAATTTTTGTAAAACGGAAATTCTTGTAAAGGAGGTAAGCGATGAAATCAAAACAGGAAATTGAACGCTTGGCAAGGCGGAAAAGAAAAAACAGACTTACGCTTATTCTTCTTTGCGTTATGGCGGTTTCGGTTACCGCCGCAATTCTGCTTGCCGCTCTGCTTCCCGAAAATAACGGGGGCGGCGGGGAAAAGGTAACACCGGAAATTATTGAAGGCGAGGCGCTTCATAACAATTACGCAATAGCCTATCCTTCAATGCAGGAAGGTCAGATAAAGAGAATAACGATAAATAATAAAAACGGAGAATATACTCTTTCTCGAACCGAGGAATCTGACGGAAATTTCGTTCTTTTTTACGTAGATAAAAACGGAGAGGACCAGATATATTATCCCGATATAGTTCTTGCGGATTCTTCCTTCGATTACGAAAGCCTCTATTCTATAGAGCAAAATGACGGATATAACCGCATATATAAGCTGAGCTATCTCTGCTCGGCGCTTGAATATCCCTATTTTAACGAGCGTATTGCTTTGCCGCAAGACGATGAGGAGGAGCTTAAATTTCAGCTTCGCCGCTTCGGGCTTGACGAGCCGCAGACCATTCGCTTCGATTACACTGACGATAACGGCAAAACCGTTACTCACAAAATAAAAATAGGAACGAAAAACCCCACCGAGCTCGGCTACTACTTTATGGTAGACGACCGGCCGTACGTTTATAATTCAACCTCAAACTATTACGATTATGCGCTTCTCGGATTTGCCTCGTATATAAATTCGGCTCTCGTTTCAAAGGGACTCAGCGAGGACTCCGCTTACGAGCCGTATCTCACCACCGACTTTAAGCACTGGGTGAACGAAACGTATAAGAAGGAGGGGACGGAGGTTAACGATAACAGCACCGTTATCATTAACGCAAACGTGTTTAGTCCGCTTGAGACTGCGCTGAACGAAAAGAAAAACGGCGAAAACGCGGACGGATATGAGGAAAGCGGCTATAAATCGTTGGAATTTGACCTCTCTTACTATAAAAACAAGGCAGCCTACAAAAGCCTTGTGAAAGCCGTTTCGGAGGCTAAAATAGGAGTGCTTTACAGTCAAAGCGAGAATATCGGCTCTCCCGCCGAGCAGATAATCGTTACTCTGCCGGCAAGCTCTAAGCCTCTGGATTTTTCGGAAAAGTCAACGCTTAAATACGAATACACCGTTTTGGCTATTGAAGCTATCCTCACTGACGGCAATGACGTTGTCGGAGAGGGAACGGTTGCCGAAAACGACAAAATAAAGATTGCCTACACGCTGAAGGTGAACGGCAAAAAAATGACCTTCGCAAAGAAGGAAGGAGATAAAGAGGCTCCTTCCGATATTATCTATCACGCCGTTATAGACCTTTCGGAAAAAAATCTTCCCGAGGGGGCAGCCGACCTTGTCGGCAAGAGCGTGGGAAAGCTTTCCGAGCCGCTCAACATAACGGTTGATTACACCGAGAAAAACAGCGTTCCGCTCAACGTTAAGTATAAGATAACCGAGATAATCTCTATCTATAACAAAGACGGAGTATCCGTAAGCAAAATCACCGAAACCTCGCAGATTGTTTACCGCTACTGCCTCGTGATAGACGGCGTTGAGCAGGAGGAAACCTACACCTCGGCGATTAATCTTGCAAAGGACGATTCGGAAAACGGCAAGGCGATAAAGAAAAAGCTCGTGGGCAGAGGAATAGACAGCAACCTCAACATTATCGCATACGAATACACACTCTACTGCGAGTATATGAAGGCTTTCCGAACCTATGAAATTTCACAAATTGAGGCGTTTATTACCTCGGAAATGATAAGCTCCTTCAATTTCGTGAACAGCTCCGAAAGAGACCCCTTCTACGGCGAGTCTATATACGAGAATACGCTGGATAACAAATACGGCATATACGGGCTTAATTCCTCCGCTTGCGAGGCGGTCGTAAAAATGCTCGGCGGCGTTGGAGAAACCACGGGAGTATCAAACGGACTTGTGGGAATCGAAACGGTTGCGGTCGGACTTACTCCCGAAATAAAGGATTACTACGGCCTTTACGCTCATACGGTATATTTCGAGCTTCCCAGAGGAATTATCGTAAAAGAGAAGACTGCGGAGGAGTGGGAGAAGGAAAACAGCACCGGCAAGGAGATTCCAGACGACTATACCCACTACGAAACCCTCGGCTTTACGCTTTACGTAAGCGAGGAGGACCCGGTAACGAAAACGAGAAACGTTGGCTCCGACCTCTACGATATAGTTGTAACGGTCAGCTCGGAAACCTTCTTTTTCCTGGAATACGATTTTATAGATTTTTGGGCGAGAAGAAACCTTATTCTTCTTGACGTTGAATATATTCAGACCTTTGCGGTTGAATTTAATATGACGGACGTTCTCGGAAGATATCTTTTCTCTCTTAACCATACCGACAGATATCTGAACGGAAACACTGCGGTTATTGCTCCTGAGAGCTACAAGGGAGAAACCTTCGACTATATAGATATCAGCGTTTTGAATCAGTGTAAGTGCGAGGGAGAATGCAAATGCACAAAAAACGAGCTTCTTGCAAAAATGGAAGCCGAGTCAACGAAAAAATACAGTCTTAAAAAGCTTTACGACACGGTCTTGGGTGCAAAGGACGATTCTTACGTGGGATTCGAGGGAACAGACAACTACGCAACCGCCTACTTTAAGGAGCTTTTGAGAATGCTTTACCTTACTCAGTACGAGGGCTCTCTTGACGAGCAGCAGCAGAAGGAGGCCTTTGAGGGAAAAGCGCTTATGAGATTCGAAATAAAGCTTCGCAAGACGACAACGAGATACGATACGCCGACAAACGCTTCGAGTGATACCTACGTATATGAGTTTTACAGATGCGGCGATAGGCGTGTTATGGTAAATATCTACCGGATAAACGGCAGCGGCAACGTTACGACAGAGCCGGCAAGCGCATTTTATATTTCAACTCCGGCCTTCAAAAAGATAGTATCTGCGTTTTTGTCGATTTTGAACGCCGAGGAGTTCGATATTGACGAGTCTTATATGTCGTAAAAGCCGGAGTGAATTAATCTTTTTTAAAAAATTGTAATAAAAATTAAAAAATATTTGCATTTTTAAAAAATATATGTTATAATACTCTGTAGCTAATTGCGGATATGGGCATTTTGCCGTTTCTGCGCTAAGAAAATAAAAAAATAATTACAATAGAGGAAAGAACGAAATGAAAAAGAGAATTATATCTTTAATTCTTACGGTTGTTATGCTGTCGCTGTCCCTCGTAGGCTGCGGTTATAGCTTTATTGACGATGACCTTAGTCAGTACGCAACCTTTAATAAGGCAAAATTTGAAGACGCTATCAAGGCCTTATCTATAGAGGACGGAGATTTTACTGCCGACCCCGAAACCAGAGCGACAAAGGTTTTGGACAAAATATACAAGACTCTTTCAGAGCTTTCGAAGGAAACTAAAACCGAGGGCGTTATCGGCGCTCACGACGTTTTCTACTACTGCTATTATATGACCTGCGAGAATGCTGACGGAAAGGTCGTTCAGCTGGCTCCCGATAATATTAAGACCGATAAGGCACTAAAGCTTCAGCTCGGAATAAGCACCGACAAAAATCTTGAAAAGGCTATTCTTGAGGCAGTAAAGGACTTTGATTTCACGGACAAGGCTTATAAGAGTGAAACCGGCATTGTCGCTAAGGACGGTCAGGCGGCGTTTATAAGCTACAAATGGTCTTATGACGTAGTCACCGAGGAAAAGGACGAGGACGGCAATCCCGTTCTTGACGATAAGGGCAATCCCAAAACCAAGACGACTAACTATAACGGTGAGGTTACTCTCCAGAAAGTAATTCTTGATAAGGAAGACGCACTCCACAAGAACCTTCTTTTCAAGACCGAGAAAACCACTGTTAAGAACGACAAAACCGGCAAGGACGAGGAAAAGACCGTTACCACCGATATAAAGGTAGGAACGACCGCAAGTGATTTCGTAATCAAGGGCGGATACGATATTAAGGGTGACGGCGTAATAAAGCAGGACATAACTATTTCCAAGGGTAAGATTGAATTTATAGCTAACGGCGAGGCTTTTGCTCCCATAGTTGACGCAACCTTTACCGAGGAAAAGGAGCTCAAGGATATCTACGGAAACAACCTTAAGCTTAAGGATAAGGATATCACCTATTACGTATATCCCGTAAAGTACGGCGTTGTTGACGAGCTTAAAACTACCAATATAATTAACCTTATATATTCGGGCAAGTTCACCGCTGACGTTCTTGGAAACATTCTTTTCGGCGCTGATTTCTCCACCAAGACCGATGACGAAAAGAAGACCGCTTCCAAGGATTTCTCCGTAAAGGACGGTGACAAGAAGCTTGATTTTGCTGATTTTTCCGAGAGTCTTGTAACCGCAATTAAAAAGTATAACGATGCAAAAAGCACGTTGAGCGATGCGGAGAGCGATTTGGATAAGGCGAAGAATACTCTCACCAAGGCACAGACCGAAGCTAATAAGGAAGGTCTTTCGGGAGACGAAAAGACAACAGCTGACCAGGCCGTAAAGGACGCAAAGACTGCCGTTGATAAGGCTCAGACTGCGGTTAATACCGCAAAGACGGCGTTTGACGATGCCGAGAAGGCAAGAGATACCAAGATAGCTATGCTTATTACGAGAGACAAAAAGCTCGCAGAAGCTTACGTTGACGTAGTGAATAAGGCAAATGCGGCAGAGGATAAGCTCAATACCGCTAAGTCTGAAAGCGAGACGGCTAACGAAAAGCTCAAGGCTGCCGAGACTGCTCGTGACAAGGCAAAGGAGACTGCCGAGAAGAAGGGCGCTACCGATGCTGATAAGAAGGCTTACGATGAAGCTAAAAAGGCTTACGACACAGCTAAGACCGAAGCTGAAAAGGCGGCAAACGCTTACAACACCGCTAAGACCGAATACGAAAATGCAGTAAAGGCTCGTGACACTGAGCTTGCAAAGACGAAGGAAAGCGACCTTGCTTTCGTAGAGGGATATAAAAACGTTGTTTACAGTGAGCTTCAGGAGGCTTACAGAACGACTATCGAGCAGAATATCGCTAAAGAGGTTTACAAGCTTATAGAGGCTAACGTAACCGTAAACAGCGTACCGAAAGAGGTTGCGGAAAAGCTTTTCGACCAGCTTTACGAAAACTACGAGTTTGCGTTCTATGCTGACGCAAGACTTGAGAGTGATACGTCAACGTCAACGAGCGCTCCCGGCTTCTATAAAACCTATAACGGCTCGTTTAAGGAGTTCGTTATCAAATACGCTGTTCCTACCGACCTTGGAAAGAAGGTAGACAATTACGAGCAGGCAATTGCGGCTATGCAGACCGCTGCCGAGGATGCGGTTAAGCCTATCGTTCGTATGTACGTAGTTGCTAAGGCGTATGACCTCGTATATTCCGAAGAGGATTTTGATAACTATAAGGACGAAAATGAGGACGATTATACCTACGGCGAGTATTATAACGGCGAGGATGCAGTCCGTTACACCTTACAGTTTAACAAGCTTATGAATTTCTTTATCGAATCTGAGGAAAAGGTTGATGAAGAGGACGCAAGATATAAGAGTGACGTTTATAAGAATGTTACCGTTGCCGAGTTGACTGAGGCAGATGACTAATTGAATTAAAAAGCAGGGGCCGGCGCAAATTTCAAATTTGAGTCGGCCCTATATTGATATAGGCGGATTTTATGAAAGAGGTAGAGCTTTATACGGACGGCGCCTGCCGAGGCAATCCCGGAAAGGGCGGCTGGGGCGCAATTCTCGTTTACGGTAAATACGAAAAGGAAATGAGCGGCGGCGAGAGGGAAACGACTAATAACAGAATGGAGCTTATGGCAGCTATATGCGGACTTGAAGCCTTGCGTGAGCCCTGCGCAGTGAAGCTTTATTCCGACTCTAAGTATCTCGTTGACGCATATAATCAGGGTTGGGTATATTCCTGGGAAAAGAGCGGCTGGAAAAGAGGAAAAGAGCCGCTAAAGAATCCTGACCTTTGGGAGAGGCTTTTTTTCTTGACGGAAAAGCACGAGGTTTCTTTCATTTGGGTGAAGGGGCATAACGGACACGGTTATAACGAAAGATGTGATACCTTGGCAACGGCTTACGCCGATTCATTTGATTGAAAACGGAGAAAAGTATGGCAAAGAAAAATTCAAAAGAGAAAACAAAGCACAGCATAGGCTTTAGTGTAAAGAACAATAAAAGAGCGCCCGAGCGGATGTCTGAGGTCTCCGTGGATAAGCTTACTAAAAAGCAGATAATAATTCTTATCTCGGTAACTCTTGCGGCGCTTATCGTTTCGGGAATTATTATAGGAGCAGTGGCAGCGTCCAGAATTTCCTCAAATCCCGATTTTATGACCTACGACCTTTCAAAATATATCACTATAGACCGCAAGGATTATACTGAATTTACCATAGATATTCCGCTTGACGAGCCGACAGAAGACGAGCTTGTCAGGAGAGTTAATATTCTGAGAACCTCAAATAAAACGCTTTCGGGTAACGGAGGATTTGAAAAGAGCTATCCTCTCAGCCTAGGCGACCAGGCGTACATATACTACAGAGGATATACCGTGGGCGAGGACGGAAGGCAAACCGACTTTGCAGGCTCCTCGAATTTTGCCTCGGATGACCCGACTATAATAGAGGTCGGAACGGGCAACGTCTTTTCAATAGAGGACGGAAGCATTACAAATCAGTTTATTCCCGGCTTTGCCGAGCAGCTTTTAGGCCTTATTCCTATTGAAATGTCCCAGTTTTCAAAGATAACCGAGGGCACAGTATCCGGCGGTGACGTTATATATCTTTCATATACCGTTATCGGCGAGGGCGGCGACAAGCTCGGTGTAACCTCGGAGAGAATTGACCTCTCCCTTTCTTATATAGACGAAATATACGGAGAGGGCTTTACCGAGTTCTTTACAGGCAAAAGCTCCGAAGCTGAAGCTAAGCCCCCAAAGAAAATAGGCGAGGCTATAAGCGGAGAGCATATCTTCAGAATAAAGGGGCATAGCACCGATACGGTCTATAGCGATATGAAGATTGATTTCGTAACGAGATGCGAAAAAGACCCGTACACGATAACCGTCAGGTTCCCTGCAAGCTATTTCGAAAAATCGCTCAGGGGAGTGGAAACGAAATTTGACGTCTACGTAAAATACGCTGAGATATATGATGTTCCCGAATTCAATGACGCATTCATAAAGGACACCTTGAAATTCGATACCTCAAAGCTTGACTCCTATAAGGGAGAAACTCTTCTAGACAAGTATAAGGCTATGCTTAAAGCGGAAATAGAAAAGGACGTAGAGGACTCTAATTTTACGCTTCTTGAAGAAGCGCTTTACGAGCATTTGCTTAGCAAAACAACGGTTAAGGCGCTGCCTGCCGATACGGTTGATTCCTATTACAACTCATACCTATTAAGCCTTGAACAAGCTTATAGCACCTATAAGGATAGGTACGATTCCATAGAGGATTTTGCGGAAGACTGGTACGGCATTTCTAACGGAAATAACTATAAATATTATCTTAAGGCGGAGGCAGAGGCGGTTGTCACCGAGAAGATTATCTTCTATTATATTATGAGAGATTGCGACCTGATGCCCTCTACCGCAGAGTATAACAAGCTTTATCAAGAGCTTTATTCGGAAATTCTCGACTACTATCTTGAGCTTCACGAGGAAGAATTTTCAAAGCTTGAGGGAGAGGAATACGATAAAGAGCTTGAAATTCTGAAAAGCGAAATAGACAACTATTACGGAGAAGAATATTTCCGTGAAAGTGTTTATTACGAGTATTGCACTAAAAAGCTTTTGGAGATTGCCACGGTAACACGGCAAAGTGATAAGTAAGCCTGATTTCACTGCGCAGCAACTTCACTTTTGCGTCAGCAAAAACTTCACTGTGAGAAAAAGCGAACAACTTCACAAAAAGCGAAGACAGCTTAAACGGCTATCCCCAAGGATAACACGCTAAGCTGTCTTCGCTTTTTATATATTATGATAAGGTAGATTATAAAAGTCTGATATTTGCTTTTTTACAGCCCTCTACCGTTGCCTTGTCCCAGATTGACGATTGAACCTCGCCTATATGGGCGCAGCCCATCATAAGCATACAGAGGCGTGACTGTCCGATACCTCCGCCAACGGTGAGAGGAAGCTCTCCGTCAAGAAGCATTTTGTGGAAGGGAAGGGTACGCCTTTCCTCGCAGCCACGTATTTTGAGCTGACGGTCAAGCGACTCGGCGTCTACTCTTATACCCATTGAAGAAATCTCAAAGGCTCTGCCGAGAACCTCGTTATAGAACAGAATATCGCCGTTAAGCTCCCAGTCGTCATAGTCGGGTGCTCTGCCATCGTGTGGGGCGCCGTTTTTGAGATTACCGCCTATCTGCATAAGAAGAACCGTACCGTATTCCTTCGTCACGGCGTTTTCTCTTTCCTTTGCCGTCATATCGGGGTACATCTCCAAAAGCTCACTTGTCGTTATTGCTTTAACGTTTCTTGAAAGATTAACCGAAAGCTCGGGGAAATCAACTTTCAGAAGGTCGTTGGTGTCGCATATAACGCCAACTATCTTTTCAACCGTTGATATGAGATAGTCAAGAGTGCGTTCTTCCCTCGTTATAACCTTTTCCCAGTCCCACTGGTCAACGTATATGGAGTGGATATTGTCTAATTTCTCGTCTCTCCTTATAGCGTTCATATCCGTGTAAAGACCGTTTCCAACGTAAAAATGGTATTTTTTTAGGGCAAGACGCCTCCATTTTGCGAGGGAATGAACGACCTCGGCGTCCTCGCCTACCGCAGGAATATCAAAACTGACGGGGCGCTCGTAGCCGTTAAGGTTGTCGTTAAGACCCGAAGACTCCGTAACGAAAAGCGGAGCGGATACTCTTTTGAGATTAAGGGCTGACGCCAGTTTTGCCTGAAAGGTTTCTTTTATAAATGCTATCGCCTTTTGCGTTCTGTAAACGTCAAGGCGGGGCTCATAGCCTTCCGGAATAAAAAGCTCGCTCATAAAAGCTCCTTACTGTTTTACTGTTATTTTTTGAGCATTACGTCGTGGTAACCGCCTTCAACGATGCTCGTTGCGGAAACAAGGGTGATTTTTGCCTTTTCCTGAAGCTCCTCGATAGTTATAGCTCCGCAGTTGCACATAGTGGACTTAACCTTGTAAAGCGATTTTTCAACGTTATCGTGAAGGGGACCGGCATAGGTAACGTAAGAGTCAACGCCCTCCTCGAAGGAAAGCTTTGCCTTTCCGCCAAGGTCGTATCTCTGCCAGTTTCTCGCTCTGTTAGAGCCTTCGCCCCAGTATTCCTTAACGTACTGACCGTTAACGAGGATTTTGGGTGTGGGGCTCTCGTCAAATCTTGCGAAATATCTTCCGAGCATCATAAAGTCGGCGCCCATCGCAAGAGCGAGAGTCATATGATAGTCGTGAACTATACCGCCGTCCGAGCAGATAGGAATATATATTCCGGTTTCCTTATAATATTCGTCACGTGCCGCAGCAACCTCGATAACTGCGCTTGCCTGGCCACGTCCGATACCCTTCTGCCCACGGGTTATGCAGATAGACCCGCCGCCGATACCGATTTTGATAAAATCGGCGCCTGCCTTAGCGAGAAAGAGAAATCCCTCTCTGTCAACTACGTTTCCTGCGCCTACCTTAACCTTGTCGCCGTATTTTGCACGAATGAAATCAAGAGTTTTCTTCTGCCAAATAGTATAGCCCTCGGAGGAGTCTATGCAAAGCACGTCTGCGCCTGCCTCTATAAGCGCCGGAACTCTTCTTTCGTAGTCGAGAGTGTTTATACCTGCGCCGACAACGTAGCTCTTGTTTTTGTCAAGCAGCTCGTTGGGGTTTTCCTTGTGCTGAGAATAGTCCTTGCGGAAAACGAAATATTTGAGATTGCCG
>JAZSBB010000047.1:0-15481 GCA_045602185.1 Eubacteriales bacterium | reverse complement strand
ATCCCCGTGTCGTTGGTTCGATTCCGACCGGAGGCACCATTTTTGCGGATTTAGCTCATTTGGTAGAGCGCCACCTTGCCAAGGTGGAGGTGGCGGGTTCGAGCCCCGTAATCCGCTCCATAAATAGAAGACAGAGACGGTTACCGTCTCTGTTTTTTTGCTATTTTTAAAAGCGCTCCAAAAAGCGAAGCTCGGCTCGAGAATTAACCGAGCCGAAAGTTGACTTTGCCCCCGGGGAATGATATAATGTATTTAATAAGCTCATACGGAGAGAATAATGTTAGCCTTTTATATTATTTGTCCTGTCGTTATTTTTATTTTTGCCCTGACAGTTTCTGCGTCCTATTACGCTTACCGCAAGGCGTTTTATTCGGACAGAAAAAAAGAAAGAGATATGTATTCGGGCATAGACAAGAGAGGATATGCGCCTTATACCGAAAGAATACGGGCGCTGATAGACGCATTTTCCGCCATCTCCTTCGAGAGAGTATATATTACCTCCCGTGACGGACTGACGCTTTCGGCAAGATATTATCACGCCGCTGACGGCGCTCCCCTTGAAATACAGGTTCACGGATATAGGGGAAATCCGTTGCGTGATTGCGCAGGCAGCGGCACTGAATGCTTAAAAAGAGGGCATAATCTTCTCCTGATAGACCAGCGGGCAGGCGGCGAAAGCGAGGGACGGCGGATTACCTTCGGAATGCTGGAGCGCTTTGACGTTCTCGACTGGGTAGACTTTTCGCTCAACCGGTTTGGCAGGGAAACGAAGATTTTGCTTACGGGCATTTCTATGGGCGCCGCAACCGTACTTATGGCTTCGGGAGAGCCGATTTGTGAAAACGTGCGGGGGGTTATTGCGGATTGCCCCTATTCCTCTGCCGTTGATATTATCGCTAAGGTCGGCCGGGAAAAGAAAATTCCGGAATTTGCCTCAAAGCTTTTTGCTATTATAGGCGCTCGGCTCTTCGGCGGTTTTTCAGTCACCGAAACGACCGCCGCCATAGCGGTTAAAAACAGCAAAATCCCAACGCTGATTATACACGGCGCCTCGGATAGCTTCGTTCCTTGCTATATGAGCGAGGAAATAGCAAGGGCAAACGGCAACGTCATATACGAGCTTTTTGACGGCGCCGAACACGCAACGAGCTATCTTTCTGATACCGAAGCTTACGTTAAGCTTATTAATTCTTTTAAGGATAAGGTTTTGTCAGATGAAAATGAACTTAAACGATAAAATACACGGCTTTTGCGTAAAGCAAATTTCCTATCTTTCTCATCTTCGGGCAACGATGTACGTTATGGAATATGAGAAAAACGGCGCAAGACTTATCTATATGGATAGAGATGACGAGAACAAGACCTTCTCCGTAGCTTTCAAAACGCTTCCCAAGGATAACACGGGTGTTTTTCATATTCTCGAGCATTCGGTTTTGTGCGGTTCGCAAAAATATCCGCTCAAGGACCCCTTCGTTGAGCTTCTCAGCGGTTCGCTGAATACCTTTCTTAACGCTATGACCTTTAAGGATAAAACTATGTATCCCGTAGCGACCACGAACGAAAAGGAGCTTTTTAACCTGGCTGACGTTTACCTTGACGCTGTTTTTAATCCCTTGGCAGTAAAGGATAAAAAGGCGTTTATGCAGGAGGGGTGGCATTACGAGCCCGGTGAGGCGGGAACGCTATCCTACAAGGGCGTTGTTTTCAGTGAAATGCAGGGGGATTATTCATCGGCTGAGTCCGTAACCGACCGCCATATAAACGAAATGCTCTTTGAGGGTACGCCGTACGCCTACGATTCCGGCGGAGACCCCTCGCAGATTACCGAGCTTTCCTACGAGGATTTCGTGCGCTTTTATGACGTGTATTATCACCCGTCAAACGCAGTGCTTTTTCTTGACGGAGAAATGAATCCCGAGCCTATGCTAAAGCTTATTTCGGGATATCTTTCAAAATATGAAAGGCGTGACGTTTCGGGAGAGGAGTACCGGATAAAAGAGGCGCTCCCCAAAAAAGTTCGCCGAGAGGCTCTCTACGAGATAGCGGAGGGCGAGGATTTAACCGATAAGGCAAGACTTGCGCTTGCGCACCTTACCTTTACCTTTGATAAAAGAGAAAAGATTTTCGGCGCAGCGATACTCTCCTCGGCGCTTCTCTCGTCAAACGAATCTCCGCTAAAAAGAGCTATCCTCAATTTGAAGCTTTGCGAGGACGTGCAGGTAAATATAGGAGAGGGAATATATCAGAATTACTTTGAGGTTGATTTCATAAACGTCAAGGACGGTATGGAGGAGAAGCTGGAGTCGCTTTTCTATGACGAGGTGCGTAAGCTTTGCCGCTCGGGAATCGAAAAATCGCAGCTCGAAGCCGCAATAAACTCTCTTGAATTTTTCCTTTCCGAGAGAGATTACGGAAGCCTGCCGCTAGGCGTCATTTTCGCAATGAACGTTCTTGAGAGCTTTCTCTATTCCGATGACGCCTTGTCGGGACTCACCTTTAACTGTGAGATAGCCTTTCTCAGAGAAAATATAGAAAGCGGATTTTTTGAAGCTCTGCTTTCCGAAATATTCATTGAAAACGAGAGCCTTGCGGTCTTGACCTTAAAGCCTTGCAAAAATCTGTCCGCAAAGGCGAGAGAAGCGGAAAGAATAAAGCTTTCCGAGATAGCCAAGGGGCTAAGCCCTTCGGATAGGGAGAGAATAGAAAGCGAATTTTTTAAGCTTTCTTCCTGGCAGGAGAGCGAGGATAGCGAAAAGGCAAGGTCAAGCATACCTCGCCTGACGGTAAGCGATATACCGAGGACGGTCAAAAGCATACCGACAGAGGTGACCGAGCGTGACGGCGTGCGTCTTGTCTTTCACCCTCTGCCGACAAGCGGTATAACCTATACCGAGCTTTATTTTGACGTTTCGGATATCGGTAAAGACGAGCTTTTCACCGGTGCGCTTCTCGGACTTTTTCTCGGCAATCTCTCTACTGAAAATTATAGCGCAAGCGAGCTTGTCAAAGAGATAAAAAGCGAGCTGGGAACGCTCAGCGCAGCGCTCAAATTTGCGACACGGGTTGACGGCGAGCCGAAAATATACCTAAAGATTTTCGTATCAGCCCTTTCCTCAAAGAAGGAGAGCATAAAGGCTCTCTTAGCCGAGGTTCTCACACGTACGCTCTTTACGGAAAAGGACGCTATGGAAAACATAGTAAAGCAGGCGTATATAGGCAGTGAGGAGTCGTTTGTCTCAGCGGGACACAGAGTAGCCAAGGCGAGAGTTGCGGCTATGCTCTCCTCGGAGGCTGCGGCTACGGAATATTACAGCGGATACGAGGCGCATTTGTCGTATAAGGCGCTTTGCCGCAGCTTTGACGGGAAATTTGAGGAGATGACGGCAAAGCTTTGCGCCTTTATCGGCAAGTATCTCGTCCGAGACCGCCTAATAATCTCGATATCCGAGGAGTCCTCGGTGTCGGAGGGCAGAGCATTTGCAAAGGAAATTTCAGAGCTGTTTTCGAGCGCAGAAGCGCCCACGAATCCCGTATGCTCGATAAAGCCTTTACCGAAGCGCAACGAGGGCATAAATATACCCGCCAAGGTGTCTTTTTCCTGTATGGGAAGCAACGTCCTTGCCGAAATGGAAGGCACTGACGGCATATTTGACGTAGCCTCAACGCTCGTGAGCTACGAATATTTGTGGGGCGAGGTAAGAGTGAAAGGCGGCGCTTACGGAACGGGAATGAGAGCCGTGCGAACCGGCTTTGTAAGCTATTATTCCTACAGAGACCCATCAGTAAAGAAAAGCCTTGAAGCCTTCCGAAAGGTTCCTGCGTTTTTGCACTCTTACGTGAAGGCGGAAAAGAAGCTGGATAAATATATTATCGGCGCAGTGGGAGATACCTCTCCGTACCTAACGCCTCGCTTTATGGGAAGCGTAGGCACTATGCGTTACCTTAACGGACTTACAGATGAAATGCGCCTTGCGCAGCGTTCCGAGATTTTGTCAGCCTCTCTGCAAAAGCTTAAAAAGCTTTCGTCAGCCATAGAAAAATCCAACGAAGGCTCAGTATTTTGCGCCGTAGGCCCAAAGGAAACGCTTTTGGATATAAAGGATATAGACGTCATTTTGGAAATATAGAATATAAAGAAGCCGCAACGAAAGCCTTTCCGGCAAAAGCCTTGCAGGAGGCAACGGGCGCAGTGTAAAATCAGCGCTTGCGCCCGTTTTTTCAAAAAGAAATAAAAATTACGAAAAACTATTGACAAACGAACAATCGTATGCTAAAATATATGAGCGCAAAACGAAGAAGTCCCAAATAAACTCTGTATGCTTTGCGCAAGGCGCAAAGACAAAAGTACAATACAAATATTAAGCTAAATAGCGGAATTGTGTAAAGGTAGCACAGCAGCTATGTATACCGCCTTGGCGGTATCTTGCGTAGCGAGGAGCAGAAAGCATTCCGTCTTATCAGCCAAGGAAGAGATATTCCTTGTCCCCGAGCAGCAAACTCTGTATGCTTTGCGCAAGGCGCAAAGACAAAAGTACAATACAAATATTAAGCTAAATAGCGGAATTGTGTAAAGGTAGCACAGCAGACTCTGACTCTGTATGTCTGGGTTCGAATCCTAGTTCCGCTGCCAAAAACGAAAAAGCACTCCTTGCGGGTGCTTTTTTGTTTTTTTCAGAGGGACTCGCTCTCAAATTCAGTTCTGCGAGCGAAGCGAAAGAGAGATGGGTGAGCTTACTGCGTGGGAAAAAGCTTACGGCTAAATAATATTCGCTTAATATCTTGAAAAATCCGCCGTACTGTGCTATA
The DNA here is from genome assembly GCA_045602185.1 of Eubacteriales bacterium. Lineage (GTDB taxonomy): Bacteria > Bacillota > Clostridia > Oscillospirales > CAG-272 > UBA1740. The sequence continues at coordinate 10,675 of JAZSBB010000047.1, read as the reverse complement.
ATTAATAAATCAAAGCGGCGCAAATACGAAACAGATTAAAGATAAGTGTAAAAAACGGACGTTATAATTATGGACGGCTCGGAAATTTGGAGCTTTGCTCTTACATTTTTGTTGCAACGGAGAATTAATATGGTACTTGCGATAGATATAGGAAATTCTAATATAACGCTCGGTGGCTTTTTGGGTGACAAGCTTTCATTCACGGCGAGAATGGCGACCGATAACTCTGCGACAGAGGACGATTATGCCTGCCGAATACTTAATCTTTTTTCATTTCGCAGAGTGGAAAGCTCTGCTTTTTCGGGGGCTATAATAGCCTCCGTGGTTCCGCAGCTCAACGCAACGCTCGGAAAAGCCGTAAAAGCCGTGACGGGCATTGAGCCAATTTTCGTAGGACCGGGGATAAAAACCGGAATAAGCATAAGATGCGACAGTCCCGCTTCGGTCGGAGCGGATTTAATATGCACCTCGGTTGCCGCATATTACGTATATGGGGGGCCGGCGTTGGTTATAGATATGGGTACGGCAACCAAAATGACGGTAGTCAACGGTCAGGGTGCTTTCATAGGCGCATCAATAACTTGCGGCATTATGATGGGGCTCTCTGCGCTTTCGAGCCAAACGGCTCAGCTCCCCAGAATCAGCCTTGACGCTCCGGGGTGCGTGATTGCTAAAAACACAGTAGAATGTATGAAATCCGGAGCTATATTCGGCCACGCAAGTATGATAGACGGAATGGTGGAGAAAATCAAGGACGAGAGTAAAGAGAACCTTGCCGTTTATATAACCGGGGGATACGCACCGCTCGTTTTCCCTTACTGCAAAAGCGAAATGACAATGGACGAGCATCTTGCGCTGAAGGGGCTGAATATCATTTACCGTAAAAACACTTAGGTAAGCATAACCTAATCTGAAAACGTTTTAGTCTGCGGATTTTATGCAATAGTGCTCCAAAAATTCTTGCAATAAGGAACATTGTGAGCGAGATATCGGGAAATAACGTGGATTTATATAGCTTTAGGCGTGTTCGAATTGGGTTGCGCTTACCTAACCTTATCACAGTATATTGCTCACCGTATGGCAAAAATGCGCTTGCGGAGAGATAATATTAATAAATTTGTATGCGTTGTACCGTGGGCCTCGGCCTAATACATACGGACGACAGCAGGGAGGATTTATGCAAACGACAAACAAAAAAATCACAACACTGCAGCTTGTGGAGATGGCGATACTGTTCGCTCTCGTCATAGTGCTGCAATCGATATCAAGCTTCGGCGTTATACCCATCTGCCTATGTCTTGTGCCGATAACTCTCGGCGCAATAGTGCTTGATTGGAGATGCGGCGCTATACTCGGCTTCGTATTTGGCCTAGTCGCACTTTTTTGGGGAATAGTAGGTAAAGACTTATTTACACTTTACCTTTTTCAAGCTAACCCCGTTATGACGATACTCATTTGCGTGGTTAAGGGTACGCTTGCCGGTATGATACCCGGTTTTATCTACGGTGCTCTCAAAAAGTTTAACGCTATAGCGGCAAGCATAACTGCTGCGGTGGCTGCGCCTATAATCAACACGGGCGTGTTTGCGCTTGGTTGCCTAATTATCAAAAACGATGTGATTTCGGTTGCAGGCAAACTCGAAATTGAAACCGCAAACTTTATAACGCTACTGTTCGGCGTGCTTATCACGGTTAACTTCTTTTTCGAGTTTACCGTCAACATCGTGTTTGCCCCCTCGCTTCACAAGGTCGAGCAGATTGTTAATAAAAGACTCAAGGCTTAAAATTGATAATTAATCCGAGAAAGCCTAAATAAGAGAGTTTTTTGACCAAGGATATAAATACGTAACGGTTCTCGCACCGCAAAAAGAGGCTTGTCACTTCGATAGAAAAGCAGTCGGAGCGTTAGCCTCTTAATTTTTTGACGTTTGGGAATGATAAATATTTGTGTATGAATTATTAAATCTTTTAGGAAAGCATTGACACCTATTGAAAACAGAGCTATAATCTTGACTGAACTTCATTTAAAAATCCATTTAAGGAGGATATTATGGAATCTAAATTTACCGGCGGACTTCTCGGTTTAATAGGTATTTCGATTTTGCAGGGCGTTATTTGTGCCTTCACTCTTGGAATAGGCATTCCTTGGGCGGTTTGCATAAAGCAGTCTTGGATAGCCAAGCATACTATAATTGAAGGTAAGCAGCTCACCTTTGACGGCAACGGCGCTCAGCTTTTCGGAAATTATATAAAGTGGCTTGTTGTTACCGTTATCACCTTTGGTATATATTCGTTTTGGATTGTCATTAAGATTAAGGCTTGGACGGTTTCTCACACCCATTTCGTTGAAAATCAGCAGTAATTTAAAAACAAAAAATCTCCTCTGAACGAGGAGATTTTTTATGTCTTTTTACATATAAGGAATTAAACCTATAATGCAAAGAACAAGCGTTATCACAGAAATTACCAGCGAAACGATAGAAAGCGCAAGGCCGATTTTATCTGCGGGAGTCGCAATTTTGCCCGAAGCTGACCTCGGGAAAAGCACGATACCGATTATCGCTACAATAGTGGCGATAATTATAAACATAAACGAGGAAACGCAGGATATAAGCACCGGCCACAGAAGTGAAACCGCTAACTCGTCTGTTAATTCCTCTGCTATGTCCTTAAAAAGTCCTATCCCTATAATGCCAAAAATGCGAATAAATAAAGATGCAAGCGCGGGAAAAATCGAAATGATTCCAAAAACGAGACTGCTCTTTGCTGCCTTTACTGCTTCGCCCGGCATTTTCGGGGGTGGCGTAGGACAACCGTTAACGTTAACGTTGAGTCTCATATCGCAATACCTTTATTATACGTAGTAAGGATTGGACTTGAAGAGAAGTGCCCAGAAGTCGATAATGTAACCGATACCGAAGATACCGCCGGTGATGAAATAGAGTATACCCATACCGATACGGCCCTCGTAGAACTTGTGACCACCGATATAGCCAAAGAACCACCAAATGAGGAGAGCAACCCACTTATTCTTTGCTTTGCCGTTAGGAACAACGCCAACGTTGGTGTTAGTATTGGTGTTGTTTACGATAATCTGGGGAGCTGCCTGGGGAGCTGCCTGAGGCATTTCGCCAACCTGGCATCCGCAGTGGGGGCATACAACAGCACGAGCTGCAATCTTCTGTCCGCATTCGCTGCAGAATTTGGTTGCAGGAGCTTCCTGAGTAGCCTGAGTCTGGTTCTGATTTTCCGTCATAGTTTTATCCTCCAAAAAAATATTTTGTTGTGGAATTTATACATTGGACATATTTTATATCCCAGTATATACCGAAATTATAGCACACGGGAAAAAACTTGTCAATAGAATTTGTAAAGTTTTTGTCCAAATTTCGTACAAATTATTAAGAATAAGGTCTTTTATTTAGAAAATATGTCCTAATTATGAATAATTTTACAAAAATTTGGGTGAAGCAAATTTATTCGGTGGCGGAAAAGCCCTTTTCACAGCGTTAACCTCATTCCGAAAAATAACCGCAGCGGCATAAGTAATTTAAGCTTCCGTGTTGACAACGTGGGGGTATAGGTGATAAAATATTTGTAAATTAAAATTGATTGCGTATTTGGTTGGAAGGCTTATGCTGAGATGAATTCAAAAAGAATAGCGAAGGATTTTACACAAGGCAATATAGCAAAGCAGCTGATTTTATTTGCTCTGCCGTTTATGGCGTCAAACGCTTTGCAGGTGTTTTACAGCACTATAGATATGGTTATCGTGGGCAATTTTGTCGGAACAGAGGGACTTTCGGCAGTTTCGCAAAGCAGCCAGATAGTCAATTTTGCCACTATGGTTTGCCTCGGATTTTCGAATGCCGGGCAGGTTCTCGTCTCTCAGGCGCTCGGCGCAAAAAAGAATAAAGAGATTTGCAAAATTATGGGAACGCTATTTTGCTTTATTATTACGCTGGCTCTCGGCTTTTCGGTTCTTATGCTCAGCCTCAGCGTGCAGATACTGAAGGTAATGAATATACCCGCAGAGTCCTACGATATGGCGTTTGAATACCTTGTAATATGCGGTGCGGGACTTGTTTTTACGGCGGGATACAATATGGTTTCTGCGCTTCTTCGGGGTATGGGTGACGCAAAGCGCCCGTTTCTGTTTATAGCTATCGCTTCGGTCATAAATATCGTGCTTGACGTTCTGTTTACCGGTGCGCTTGGCTGGGGAGTAGCAGGTGCCGCTTACGCAACGATAATCGGGCAGGCAGCGTCCTTTGCGTTTTCGATATTCTACCTCTATCGCAAAAGAGCTGCATTCGGCTTTGATTTTTCAAAAAAAAGCCTTCGTCCGAGCAGAAGATATCTTACAATGATAGCGGGGCTTGGAACGCCTATGGCGGTTCAGTCGGGATTTATAAATTTGTCAATGCTTTTCGTGAACGCTATGATAAATGACGTCAGTGTCGTTGCTTCTGCAACCTTCGGCGTTGGCGTAAGAATTGACGACATAATAAACAAGATTTCCCAGGGAATACAATACGCCGCAATGCCTATGATAAGCCAGAACAGCGGAGCGGCAAAGCATGACCGTATGAAGCGGGTGGTTTACTACGCCTGGATTTATTCGATTGGTCTGACGCTTATATTTATGCTTCTCTATATATTCCTCGGAAAAGAGCTGTTTATGATGTTTTCCGATGACGCTGCGGTTCATAATATGAGTGCAACCTTCATAAAGGCCATACTCTTTATGTTCCCCGCCTTTGCTTTTATGCGAGGCAGCGGAGCGTTCGTTCAGGGAATAGGAAACGCAAGACTGAGTATGGCGCTTGCAATGCTTGACGGAGTGGTTTTGCGAATAGGTCTTTCCTGGTTTTTCGGAAAGGCGCTCGGCTGGGGCTTTTACGGCTTCGTTCTTGGATACGGCCTTGCCCCCTACGGTTATGCAATTCCTAGCGTTATATATTTCGTTTCAGGTATATGGAAAAGGCGAAAATCTCTTGCGGACAAATTATAGCATCAAAGACGGCGGCTTAGATAGGGAAGACGGAAGCTGCCGGAAGGAGTTTAACCCAACCGAAAAATGCGTTAGTGGCCGTATAAGCGCAAACGGATATCGGCTTATAAAAAGAGAAACTGTAAAAATAATTGATTTGCGCCCTAAAAGCGTCTAACATTTGGGGAGCACATCATTTTACTGCCTTTTACTCTTCTTCTTTCTTGTCGTAATATGGGGTTTGGGTTGCTTCGCCTTTTTGCAGTGTGTGTCGGCAAATATCAGAAATTTTATCACAATCAGTTAACCCTTTAAATGCTTTATTTCACACGGGTCTGGGGTAACGGCGGTTTCTTTGCCGTCCTTTTCTACCCTTGCGTATGCGGGAACGTCAAAATCCGTGTTCAAAAGATAAACGTCTCAGCCCTCAAACACCGTAAAGCGCACTCTGTCCGAGGCTAAAACATTCACCCCGGCGCTTCTGTGACCTGCGCTGATAAGCTCTCTTGCTACCTCTCTGTAAACGCCGATGCTTGTGTACTTTTTTGTTCCATCGATACATTTTTCACGTATATTGTCTATGACCTTGTCAACTATAAGCTCATATTCGCCTATTCTGATTCCGTTTTAAAATTTCATAAAGCGTCTCCGCAAAAAATAAAACTCATTTACTTAGTTTTAGCTGAAACGAAAGCGCTTTTCTATTGACAAAGCCTACGAAAATAGTGTAAAATTATATTAAACATTGCCATAAAAAGTATTAGGCGGAGAGATATGTACGAGCTTATCAGGATTAACGAAAACGACTATTATATTGATGCCCCAACGAGAGTAGGGATAGTAAAAATTTCGGAAAACGAGGTTTGCCTTATAGACAGCGGAGCAGATAAGGACGCAGGTAAAAAGGTGAAGCGCCACCTGGACGAAAACGGCTGGAGGCTGAAGGCGATTTACAATACCCATTTTCACGCAGACCACGTGGGAGCGAATAAATATTTCTTTGAGCAAACGGGTTGCGAAATTTTTGCAAGGGGCGTAGACTGCGCTCTGATAAAGCATACCCTGCTTGAGCCGGTAAGCCTTTACGGAGCAAACCCGCCGAGCGAGCTTTTGCATAAGTTTCTGGTAGCGCCCGAGTCGCCCGTCCGAGAGCTTACCGAAAAGAACTTGCCCGAGGGCTTTCAGCTTTTAGACCTTCCGGGGCATTCCTTTGATATGACGGGCTTTAAAACCCCCGGCGGAACTGCGTATATCGCTGACGCTCTTTCAAGCCGTGAAACTCTTGACAAATATAAAATAGGCGTAATTTATGACGTTAAAAAATATCTCGATACGCTTGAATCCCTAAAGCAAAACGATTCAAAATTCTTCGTTCCCTGCCATTCTTCGCCGTGTGAAAGCATAAGAGAGCTTTGTCAGTATAATATCGACAAAACGCACGAGATTGCAGATAAAATATGCGAGATATGCTCGGCATCGACAAGCTTTGAGCATATACTGGAAATGCTGTTCTTCGAATACGGAATGACGATGACCTTTCAGCAGCACGCTCTCGTTGGAAGCACGGTTCGTTCGTATCTGACCTATCTTAAAAACGAGGGCAGAGTCGAGGCGTTTTTTGAAAGAAATAAACTTTTATGGAGAAGACTTATTTAAACTGTTTAGAAATAAACTAACGAAAAAAGAGCGGAGATACCCGTTATCTTCGCTCTTAGTATGTATTTCTATATATTTGTTGGTTTTAAGGGTGAAATTCTGCGAATTTCTTCCTTTTTATTTTATTTCCGTTTCCTCTCTTGGCGTACGGCTCGTGCGCTTCTCTATAGAGCAGGTGTGGCGCTTTCCGCATTTGCAGTCTATACCCGAAAGTATTTCGTTAACGTTCATATCATTCTCCTTGTATTTATACTAATTGTATTTATACGAAAGCCTCGTGATATATGAATTTTGCCTAGAGCGTTAGTTTAAGATTAGCCCAAAAGAAAGTCGGTCATAAGCATAAGCGCAAAGCCGATAAGAAGGGCGTAGGTTGCGCCTCGCTGGTGGCCGTGTGCGTGAGTTTCGGGTATCATTTCATCGCTTATTACGTAAAGCATAGTTCCGCCTGCAAATGCGAGGGCAAACGGTAAAACTGCCGCAGAGAAGCTTGCCGCAAAGTATCCTATAAAGGTTCCCGCCACCTCAACGAGTCCGGTGAGCAGAGCTATAAAAAAGGTTTTTCTCGGTCTTCCGGCCGCCGAGAGCATAGGCCCTATAATTACCATACCCTCGGGAATATTTTGAAGCGCTATACCCCCGGCAATAATCAACGCCTGCGAGGTGTCTCCCGAGCCGAAGCCAACGCCTGCGGCAATTCCCTCGGGAAGATTATGTATCGCAATAGCAAAGACGAAAAGCATTACCTTGCCGATATTTCCGTTTTTGTGGCGTTCCTCCTCGCCTCCCGCAAGCTTATGCAGGTGCGGAACGAGCTTATCTACAAGGTTAAGGCAGACTGCGCCGGCAAAAATTCCGGCGATAGTGACTATTATAGCATAGTCCTCTCCGTAGTCGAGAGAGGGAATTATGAGTCCTATCACCGCTGCAGAGAGCATAACTCCGGCGGCAAACGACAGTACGATATCCGAGAAAGTATGGGAGAGCTTTTTAAAGATAAAGCCTATGGCTGCGCCGAAAACGGTAGCACCGCCGACTCCCAGCGCCGTTATTACTACAAGTTCCATAAAATTCTCCGAAAAGCCGCAGTCGTTTATTTACGGGGACTGCGGCTTGTGATTTTTGAAAAACGCATTTTTACGAAGGTCGGCGTTATTTAAATTTCGGTTTTCCAGAGGCCGTGAAGATTGCAGTATGCGTAAGCCGCAAGGGGCTTTTCGTTTGCAAGGGCGAATACCGCTTCGGGCGCTTCTCCCGCAGAAATTGCTTTGCGCTGGCCGCCCCGGTCGGTTTCAAGATATATCCAGCTGATATTATGCTCCTCTGTCATAGGGTGAGTTATAGAGCCTACTGATATCTTTACCGTGTTTTCGCAAACCTCAACTACCGGAAGATGCTTTTCAATGCTGGCTTCAACTACGCCTGCTTCGAGGTTCTTCATTTTTTGACCGCAGCATACCACAGAAACGCCGCTATCGTGTATCATTCCGATAACGTTGCCGCAGCGTTCGCAAACATAAAATCTACTATTCTTCATACTATTTTCCTTTCAGGCAGTTAATTTTATTTTATTTTTTCAAAATCTGATGCGGGGTGTTTGCAAAGAGGACAGATAAAATCGTCAGGCAAATCGCCCTCGTGAACGTATCCGCATATCGTGCAAACGTAGCCCTTTTTGCCCTCTGTTTCGGGCTTCGGCTTGACGTTCTGGTGATAGTAAGAATAGGTCATCGTTTCCTTGTCGGAAATGACTCTTGATTCGCTCACCGAGCAGATAAACATTCCATGAGTTCCGAGGTCAACGTATTGCTCCGTTTCAAGAGACATAAAGGAATTTATATATCTTGGCAAAAAGACAAGTCCGTTGTCCGAGCGTGGCGGCTCGCAGTCGGCAAACTTATCAACGGTACGTCCGCTTACGAAGCCGAATTTTTCAAAGACCGAAAAGGGAGCTTCTACCGTAAGGCAGTTTATATTCATTTTGCCCGTTTGCTTTATTACGTGGTGGGTATAGTTTTCCTTGTTTACCGTCACTGCTATTCTGTTTGGCGTGTTGGTTACCTGCGTAACGGTATTCACTATTGCGCCGTTGTCCCGCTTTCCGTCATTTGAGGTAACAACGTAAAGGCCGTAGCCTATTTTAAAGAGGGCTGTCAGGTCGTTTTTGTTTGCCGAGGAGCTTGACATTGCGGCGTATTCCTTCGATAATTCGAGAGCGAGTGCGTCAATGGCTCCAAGGCTCGTATCCGAAAGCGCAGAAAGAATTGTTACTGTGTTTTCTGCAAAGGTTATGTTCTTCGATTTTTCGAGCATACCCCGCATTACCTTTGCCGCAAGCGGCGCCCAGCTTCCGTTTTCTATAAAAGCAACCGTTCTGTTCTGATAGTTGCGTTCAATAAGGGCGGTTATAAATTCGTGCATAAAGGGGAATATTTCGGCGTTATAGGTCGTTGTAGCAAGTACGAGCTTTGAATATCTGAATGCGTCCTCTACCGCCTCCGCCATATCGCAGCGGGCAAGGTCGTTAAGCACTACCTTGGGGCAGCCGTTTGACCTCAGCTTTTCCGAGAGCAGCTCCGCCGCCTTTTTCGTGTTTCCGTAAACCGAGGTGTAAGCGATAACGACTCCCTCCTCCTCAGGCTGATAAGACGACCATGTATTATAGAGGTTGACGTAATAGGAAAGGTTTTCCTTTAACACGGGGCCGTGCAGAGGGCATATAATTTCTATATCGAGCGCCGCCGCTTTTTTGAGAAGCGACTGTACCTGAGCGCCGTATTTTCCGACAATTCCTATATAGTATCTTCTGGCCTCGCACGCCCAGTCCTCCTCGGCGTCAAGCGCTCCGAACTTTCCGAATGCGTCAGCGGAGAAAAGAACCTTGTCGGCGCTGTCGTAGGCAACGATAACCTCGGGCCAGTGAACCATAGGTGCGGTAAAGAAGGTAAGCGTGTGCTTTCCAAGACTAAGCGTATCTCCCTCGCCAACGACTATGCGTCTGTCGGCAAAATCGGTTCCGAAAAAGTTTTTCATCATACCGAAGGACTTTAGGGAGGAAACTATTTTTGCTTCGGGATAGGTTTTTGCAAAATTAAGTATATTTGCCGAATGGTCGGGCTCCATATGCAAAACTATAAGATAATCGGGCAATCTTTTGCCGAGCGCATTTGAGATATTATCAAGCCACTCGTGAGCAAAGCTTGCGTCCACCGAATCCATTACGGCGATTTTTTCGTCTATTACGGCGTAGGAATTATACGCCATTCCAAAGGGAACCTCGTACTGTCCTTCAAACAAATCAATGCTTTTGTCATTGACACCTATATATTTGATGTCGCTCGTTACGTTCATTTTGGTTTCTCCGGTCTTTTTTAGATTGCTGAGCTTCAAAAAAGCTTAGCTATTTTTATTATACCTGAAATTGATAAAAATTCAACCCTAAAAATTGAAATTATTTAATTATTTTCTTTTATTTCTATTCTATTATCGGCTTTTTCAAAACGGAGAAAAGAAGCGACAATAAAAAAATAAAAAACATTTTTGAGAGGCGCCTACCGTAAAGCAGCTTTATATCAAAATCAAAAAAGGACGAGAGCGTTTTCCCGTCCTTTTTGCACATCGCCTTGTCCGCAAGGCGTATTGTTCGCATTTGCTCACAGTGAAGATTACTTATCACTTCGCCGTAGGCAAAGCTTCACTGTCCGCAGGATAACTTCACTTACAAGGTAAACTTCACTTGCCCATAGGGCAAAATAAGTTCGGCGACCTACAAAAAAGCAGGTCGCCGATGGAGCTGCTACCCAGATTCGAACTGGGGACCTCATCCTTACCAAGGATGTGCTCTACCAACTGAGCCATAGCAGCAAAGCCTTGCAAATGTTGCGTCAGCGTATGTTATTATAACAAAAAGATAAGATTTTGTCAAGTCTTTTTCAAAAAAATAAGAAAAATTTTGCCGAGCTTCAAAAAGCCGCCCTGCGCAAAAGCTTTTTTCTTGCGCAGGGCGGTATCCGTGTTAAATTAAAAA
>JAZSBB010000046.1:0-11971 GCA_045602185.1 Eubacteriales bacterium | reverse complement strand
GTTGTGCACGTTGATGCGTCAAAGGGAATGGTTGCGGCGGCAAAGGAAAACGCCGCCTTGTCCGGCCTCTCTGATGCCCCTATCAGATATATAGTTGACGACTGTAAAAAGTTTCTGGAACGGGAGATAAGACGTGGCAGAAAATACGATGCGATTATAATGGACCCCCCTTCGTATGGCAGAGGGCCAACGGGTGAGGTTTGGAAAATAGAAGAAAATATAGACGCCTTCGTTGAGCTTTGTACGGGAGTTTTGTCCGAAAAACCGCTTTTCTTTTTGCTAAATTCTTACACGACCGGTTTATCGGCTTCTACAATGAAATATATTACCGATATGCGCCTTTTAAAGAACCGAAAGGGCTATTCTTCTGCTGATGAGCTTGGGCTTCCGGTAAAAGACAGCGGGCTTTGCCTCCCTTGCGGTTCCAGCGTGCGTGTCGTCTTTGAATGAGGAAAAGATGGAAAATATTGTGATAAAAACCGAAAATCTCGGTTTTACTTATGACGATTATGAAAACGATGCAGCCGCATCACTGCAAAAAAATGAAATACCTGCTCTCTCGGACGTCAATCTTTCTATTCGGGAGGGTGAATACGTTGCCGTGCTTGGCCATAACGGCTCGGGAAAATCCACTCTTGCAAAGCTAATGAATATGATACTCGTTCCGAGCAAGGGGAAAATTTTCATTGACGGAGTTGATATAACTACAGATGATTTTACCGAAGATGACGTTTTTAACGTTAGAAGAAAAATCGGAATGGTTTTTCAAAACCCGGATAATCAGCTCGTAGCTACGGTCGTTGAGGAGGACGTTGCTTTCGGCCCTGAGAATCTCGGACTTCCCAGAGAAGAAATCAGAAAAAGGGTAGACGAAGCTCTTTTTATGGTAGATATGACGGAATATGCAAAGCACGCTCCCCATAAGCTTTCGGGCGGTCAGAAGCAGCGAGTTGCGATAGCGGGAATTATAGCTATGAAGCCTAAGGTTATAATTTTTGACGAATCCACGGCGATGCTTGACCCACTTGGACGTCAAGAGGTTTTGCGTATTATGGAAAAGCTTAACCGTGAGGAAAAAATTACAGTTTTAAACATAACTCATCATATGGAAGAAGCCGCAAGGGCGGACAGAGTTATCGTAATCAATGACGGGAGCTTGATTTTTGACGGTACGGCAAAAGAGGTGTTTTCAAACGTTGAAAGGCTTCACGAAATCGGGCTGGAGGCTCCGCAGGGAAAAGAGCTTTTGCACTTGCTTTCAAAGGACGGTTATGATTTCGATAGCGATGCTCTTTCGGAAGAAGAATGCACCGATGCTTTGCTTAAAGCACTGAAAACCAATGAAAATAAATAAGAAGCGGTAATATAAATGAGCAAACTTGAACTTGTTGATGTATCCTTCCTTTACAGTAAAGGAACGCCGTTTCAAATGGTGGCGCTGGATAAGGTCAACGTAAAATTTGAAAAGGGAAAAATAACCGGATTAATAGGGCATACCGGCTCGGGAAAATCCACGCTGGTTAATTTACTTAACGGCTTATATAAACCAACCGCCGGAAAAATTCTTCTTGACGGCGTTGATATATGGGAAAAGCCTAAACAAATATCAAGCATACGGTACAGAGTCGGACTCGTTATGCAATATCCGGAATATCAGCTGTTTGAAGAAACAGTAAGGGCCGATATCGGCTTTGGCCCTAAGAATCAAGGACTCTCGAAAGAGGAAATAGAGGAAAGAGTCAAGGAAGCAGCAGCCTTCGTAGGAATAACCGATGATATGCTCGATAAATCTCCGTTCGAGCTTTCGGGAGGTCAAAAGAGGCGCATAGCAATTGCGGGTATTATAGCTATGAGACCTGAGGTTCTCGTTCTTGACGAGCCTGCCGCAGGTCTTGACCCCAGGGGCCGCAAGGAAATACTCGGCGGTCTTAGTGAATACGTAAAAAGAAACGATGCAACCGTAATACTCGTAAGTCATTCTATGGAGGATATGGCTTATTATTGCGATAATATGGTCGTTATGAATAGGTCGGAGATTTATAGGACGGGAACTGTCGAGGAAATATTTTCGGATTCTGATTCTCTTGAAAAAATAGGTCTTGACGTGCCTATGGTTTCAAAAATTGCCTCTCGTCTAAAAAAAGCAGGGATTGATATAAGCGGAAAGCTTTATACTGTCGAGGGAGTCCGTGATGCAATAGTTGAATATATCGGGAGGAAAAAAGAATGATTTCTGATATTACTTTAGGTCAATTTTTTCCCGGTAGTTCTTTAATTCACCGTCTTGACCCACGTACTAAAATAATCCTCACCCTTTTGTTTATAGTAGCCGTTTTTCTGGCTTCCACGCCACTGGCGTTTGCTCTTTTGCTTTTGACCTTAACTCTTATAATTGCTCTTAGTAAAATATCCTTTCGGGTTATATTAAAAGGAATTAAACCAATAATTATTGTTTTGATTTTTACGGCAATTATCAACGTTTTTATGGTAAAAGCAGATTCCGCACCTCTCGTTGATTTCTGGATTATAAAGATATATAGGGAGGGTATAATCAGGGCAGCATTTATGGCGCTTAGGGTAATAATATTGATTTTAGGCACCAGTACGCTTCTGACATACACCACGTCTCCCATTTCGCTAACTGACGGTATCGAATCTCTCCTTTGGCCATTAAAGCTTTTGCACGTTCCGGTTCATCTTTTTGCTATGATGATGACTATTGCATTAAGATTTATTCCTACGCTCGTTGAGGAAACCGAGAAGATAATAAACGCTCAAAAATCAAGAGGAGCGGATTTTAATAGCGGAAGCCTTGTAAAACGGGCGAAAGCACTCATTCCCATTATAATTCCACTCTTTGTTTCTTCCTTTAAACGTGCTGAGGAACTTGCAACCGCTATGGAATGCCGTTGCTACAGAGGCGATAAAAACAGGACTAAGCTGGTAAAGCTTACGTTTGCCTTTCGGGATTTCGTTTGGCTCTTCGTTATGCTACTTTTGCTTTCCGGTATGATAGCGTTAAAGGTCTTGGCGGCGCAGCTTGATTTCTCATATAAAATCTTTGAAATTTTATTTTACATTATCTGAGGCCATATGAAATATTTTGCAAAAATAAAATATCTCGGAACTGACTTTCACGGATTTCAGGTTCAGCGCTCCGGGCATAGAACGGTGCAGGGGGAATTATGCGCTGCGTTAAGCTTGGCATTTGGAGCCGAATGCAAGGTTACGGGCTGCAGCCGAACTGATGCAGGCGTTCACGCAAATGAGTTTTGCATAATCATAGATACCGAGAACGGAACCATACCGCCCGAAAAAGTGCCGTTGGCAGCGGCGAGATTTTTACCGCCGGATATATCGTTATACTATTGCGAGGCGGTAACTGACGATTTTCATCCAAGATATGACGTGAAATCCAAAGAATATCTCTATCGGATACGAAACGCAAGAGTTAACGACCCGTTTGACTACGGCAGAGCCTGGTTTTTGCCCGTGCCAATAAGCGAAAACGGATTTTTACAGATGCAATCCGCAGCAAGATATATTGTAGGGAAAAAAGATTTTTCCGCCTTTATGTCGGAGGGCTCTGACGTAACCGATACCGTAAGGGAGGTTTTTTACGTCAAAGTCAGCAGGGAAAACGAATATATTGAAATCAGAATTTGCGCGGACGGATTTTTATATAATATGGTCAGAATAATAGTCGGAACGCTGACAGAGGTTGCTTACGGCAGAATTTCTCCCGATTCTATTGAATCTATTATAGCATCCGGGGATAGAAAAAAGGCGGGAATGACGGCTCCTGCCGAAGGCCTTTATTTAAATTGCGTAAATTATTGATTTTCCAAAATTAGAATAAATTTTCAAAATATTAAAGCTCTTGTGGGGGGAAAATTTTTAAAAACCCACAGGAGCTTTTTTATATGACGAGAAAACATAGGATATTTAAAATAGCGTTTATCGGTGTTGTGAGCTTATCAGCTTTCGTTTTTATTGTCGTTGGCTCGATTTGTATATATACGCACAAAAGCATTGATTTTAAGGCAGATGAAGCTCTTTTTCTCGATTCAAAAGCTGATAATAGCATACGTCTTTATTACGATGCATCGGGAAGTGTTGAGCTTTCGGACTATAAGCCCGTACTCTACGAGGAAATAAATCTTTACGGCAAAAATCACACTTGGTATTCCTATAATGAATTTTCACCGTATCTTATAAACGGATTCGTTGCTATGGAGGACAGAGGCTTCTTTTCGCATCACGGAATAGATTTCAAACGCACCTCAAAAGCCTTATTAAACTATATTTTCTCAAAAGAGTCTTCGTTTGGAGGCTCAACGATAACCCAGCAGGTTATAAAAAATATATCCGGAAACAACGAAAGGACGGTAAAAAGAAAACTAAACGAGTTAATCAGAGCTTACCATCTCGAATTCAGTCACTCTAAGGAAGAAATTTTTGAGGTTTACTTGAATATTATTCCTATGAGCAATAACATAACGGGCGCAGGACAGGCAGCTGTCAGCTTTTTCGGCAAAGAGCCTTCGTATTTAAATCCTGCAGAGGCAGCGGCTATTATTGCGATAACGAATGCGCCCACTAAATATAATCCGTACAGAAATTACGATGAGTGCCTAAAAAAAAGGAATAAGGTTTTATATGCTATGTATAGCGAGGGCGTTATTGACAAATCCGCCTACGTTGAGGCAAAGAACTCGCCGATTTCGCTTGTATCAGAACCGGAGCAAAGCGAAAACGGTAATTCGTGGTTTGCAAAAACGGTTATTTCGGACGTCATAGAGGATTATTCAAAAAAATACGGCTATTCATACGAGGCAGGAAGGGCATTGTTATTTAAAAAGGGTGTGAATATTTACACAACGGTTGACCCAACGATACAAAACGTACTTGAAGCATATTTTGAAAATGAAGATAATTTTCCCTCTGAAATAAAAGATGGCCTCGAATATTCAATGGTTATTTCGGAGCCAAACGGCTCAAGTCTGCGAGCTATTGTAGGCGCAACCGACAAAAAGTGCGGTTTCAATTACTCCACCTTGCCAAGAGCGCCCGGCTCAGTATTGAAGCCCTTAGCGCTTTATTTGCCATTGATAGAAAGCAAAAAAATCACCTGGTCAACGGTTTTTGACGATATACCGGTAAGCTTTAGTGAAAATCCGGACGGAACCTTTAACGAGTATCCCAAAAATTATCCTCAGGTATATGACGGATTGACTACGGTTTCAGATGCGCTCCGACTTTCAAAAAATACCGTTGCGGTAAGACTTTATAACCTTTTGGGAGCGGAAAAGATTTACAATTATCTCGTTGAAAATTTTGATTTTGATACGCTTATATATAAGAAAAGCAGTAAAAACGGAATTGTGACGGATTTAGCGCCTTCGCCTCTCGCCTTGGGACAGCTTTCATACGGAGTAACTCTCAGAAAGCTCACCGAGTCGTATAACGTTTTTGCAAACGAAGGCACACTTTCAAGCGGAAGAAGCTATATTGCGGTTTTTGACGCAAGCGGTAATTTGCTCATAGAGAATGAACGCAGGGAAAAGAAAATTTGCGAAAAAGAGAGCGCAAGAGTTATGAATCAAATGCTGATGGGTGTTGTTGAAAACGGAACTGGCTCGAAAATAACTTTAAAATTCCTTTATGATACCGCAGGAAAGACGGGAACCTCAGGAAATGATTTGGATAGATTTTTCATAGGCTATACACCGTATTATACCGCAGGAATCTGGTGCGGATATCCGGATAAAAACGCTTCGGTTGGCAGTCATTATAAAAATCATTTCACCGTCTGGGATGACGTTATGAAATTGGTTCACGAGGCTAAGATTAAAACGGGAGAGAACGGCAAAAACTTTTCAACAAAAGACTTACTATATAAACCGTATTGCAAGGATTCCGGAGAATTGTTTTCAACCGAATGCTTACACGACCAAAGAGGGTCAAGGCTTGAATATGGTTACTTTATAAAAGGAACCGAGCCAAGAGTGAAATGCAGCCGACATATTTTAGTCGAATATACAGAGGGGGAGTATATCGATATTCCTGGAAAAAAGAAAATTGTATCATTTGTCGACATTGATTTAAGAACCTTCCCAAAGGAGATTTTTGTTGCCGATGAGGAGTTTGCGTACAGAAAATCGGAATATTATTTAAAACACCGTTTACAAAAAATGAGGAGTGTGTTAAAATAGACGTATATTGTAATACTTGATACAGTTTTAAAAATGGAGTTGCTATGGAATTTGAGATAGTCAGAACGCCTCGAAAAACGGTTTCTATATCTATAAAAGACGGCAAAGTAATCCTTCGGGCACCGCTTTTGCTAACCGATAAGCAGGGAAAAAAGATAATAGAAGCGCATAGAGAATGGATTGAAAAAAAGCTAAAACAAAGCTATGAAAGACTAGCCAACAAACCCTCTTTTAACGAAAGCGACATCAAAGCACTACGAAAGAACGCAAGGACGTATTTTATAGCAGAAACCGAAAAGTTTTCAAAAATTATGAATTTAAAATATGGCAGAATTACGATAACGGGTGCGAAAACAAGATTTGGCTCCTGCTCATCAAAGGGAAATATTTCTTTTTCGTATTGGTTAATGCTCTATCCAGAAAGAGCGAGAGAGTACGTTATCGTTCACGAGCTTGCGCATCTCTTGGAAATGAATCATTCAAAACGCTTTTATTCTATCGTTCTAAAGTATCTTCCAGATTATAAAGAACGCAGAAAGCTTTTAAAAAACCGAGAAAATAGTTAGATATCGCAAGAGAAAAATGTATTTTAAAAATTTTTTATAGTATTTGTGTAATTTTAAACAACAATTCTAATATAAAACCGGAATAAAGGTAAATGAAGCCCATCAAAAGTAAGAAGCTTTTGGGCAATACATTAAACCATTATTCCGGTTTTTTCTATTCAAAAAATACTTAATAGAATTAAAATTCTAACTCGTGAGAAATAAGCTTATCTCCTTTATATACGAGCTTTAGAGAAAAAAAGGGAACGTCTTTATCTAAAAGCCTAAAAAATATCTTATCTCCTTCCCAAATCGGAAGCTCATAAACCAGCTCCTTCTTTACCCATTCGAGAACGCCTTCGTTACAGTCGTTTTTTGGATTGCCGTCAAAAGAGCTGCAAGTAAAAAGATGCATATATTCAGTACCAAAGATATCCGAAACGAAAGTGACAAGACCTCTGTAACTTAGTTTTTTTGCCATAAGACCTGTTTCTTCCGATATTTCTCTGCGAGCGCAATCAAACGGCGTTTCGCCGATTTCAAATTTTCCACCGATGCCAAGCCATTTATCCTTGTTTTCATCGTTTTCTTTTTTCGTTCTGTGGAGCATCAGATAAGCTCCGTCCTTTTCGATATAGCAAAGTGTTGTATTTTTCATAAAATTCACCCTTATAATTAAGTATAATTATGATAACATATCTTCTTAGGGTTTTCAATACGTTATAAAGCAAAATATTTACTTTTATTTACATTTTAGGTATTGACATCAATGGGGGGAAGTTGTATAATAATTAAGTGCTTAATTATTAAGCCGTTAATTTTGCTGCTACGTAGGAGGGAATATGACTGAAGAAAAAATCGCTTCGGCGGTCAATATTATGATACAAACGGACAGAATGCATAAGCATTTGCTGAATAGCAACGTTTCGGAAATCGGCCTGCATAGAACTCAGCACAGAGTTCTTATGCATATTGCCAAAAACGATAAATTGCTTTCTCAAAAATCTTTAGCAGAGCATCTTGGAATTACCCCTGCAGCCATAACGGGAGTTTTGAAAAAGCTTGAGGTTGACGGATATATTACGAGAGTGCAGGGAAATGATAACCGATATAACGAGGTGTGTCTGACAGATTCCGGCAAAATCGTAGTTGAGAAGTCTTGTAGGATTTTTTCAAGCATTGACAAATCTCTTTTTGAGGACTTTTCCGATGAAGAGCTTGACGGATATATGAGATATCTTGAAAAAATTCAAAAAAACATTAAAAAGCATAGTAATTTTAAGGAGGAAAACAAAGGGTGAAGCGCTGGTTAAAATATATAAAGCCGTATTGGCCGTTTTTTCTGTTAGGGCCGCTTTGTATGATAATTGAAGTAATCGGCGAGGTTCTTATGCCTAAGCTACTTGCCGTTGTGATAAACGGAGGAGATGCGCTTATGGCGCAGCAAGCCGGGCAGACACCGCAAACAGACCCTCTTTCTGTAGGTACGAGCATAGGCATTATGGCAATAATGGTTTTGGTTGCCGTGCTTATGATGCTTGGAGGTGTTGGAGGAGCATATTTCGGCGCTAAGGCATCGGTAAATTTTGCAACGGATTTGAGAAGTGACATATACGCCAAGGTTCAGAAATTTTCCTTTTCAAATATAGATAAGTTTTCTACCGGTTCAATTGTCACGAGAGTAACGAACGACGTAACGCAGATGCAAAACTTTATTAATATGCTCTTACGTATGGCGTTGCGTTCTCCCGGAATGATGATAGGCGGTTTAATAATGGCGATAACACTAAAGCCTAAGCTTTCTATCGTTTTTGCCGTTACGATTCCGCTTATGATTATTACGATTTTAATGCTGATTTTTATAAGCTTTTCCAGATTTGGAAAAATGCAAACGAAAATAGATGCGCTCAACTCAAACGTTCGAGAAAACGTTACCAACGTCAGAGTTGTTAAATCGTTCGTGCGTGAAAATGAAGAAATTGAAAAGTTTAAGCAGTCGAACCGTAATTTGAAGGATGCCGGTATGCAGGCTATGAAAATAATGATTTTTATGCTGCCGGTAATGAATCTTTTTATGTATGCCACCACTATAGCGGTTATCTGGTTTGGCCACGGAATAGTTATTGACCCTGAGAGCGGAATGCTTATCGGCGACCTTTCTGCTTTTATAACCTACGTAACGCAGATACTTTCTTCTCTTATGATGATAACTATGCTTCTTATGATGTCTTCCAGAGCTCTTGCTTCGGCAAAGCGAATTTGTGAGATTCTTGACGAGAAGATAGATATAAGCGATTTTGATGCAAAAAGCGCTGATAGCAAAATCGAAAAGGGCGAAATAGAGTTTAAAAACGTGAGTTTTCGCTATTTCAAGAGCAGCGAGGAAAAGGTGTTGAATAACATCAACCTTAAAATTCCTTCCGGGAGTACCGTGGGAATTATAGGCTCAACGGGTTGCGGAAAAACAACGTTAGTTTCTATGATACCACGTCTTTATGACGTTGATGAAGGAGAGGTACTTATTGACGGTATAAACGTCAAGGACTATTCTCTCGTTAATTTGCGTGACGGAATAGGTATGGTTCTCCAAAAAAACCTCTTGTTTTCGGGCTCGATTGCGGAAAACTTGCGTTGGGGCGACCAAAACGCAACTGACGAAGAAATGATAGAAGCGGCAAAATATGCGGCAGCGGATAAATTCGTTTCTTCATTTGCGGACGGCTATGAGTCAATGCTTGATAAAGGCGGTTCGAACGTCTCGGGAGGTCAGAAGCAAAGACTTTGTATAGCGAGGGCTATGCTCAAAAAACCTAAGATTTTAATACTTGATGACTCTACAAGCGCAGTAGATACGGCCACCGAGCGTCAGATAAGAGAGGCGTTTACTAACGCACTTTCGGATACAACAAAAATTATTATTGCTCAGCGAATAAGCTCGGTAAAATATGCGGAGCAGATAATAGTTATGGATGACGGTGTTATTACCGGAATAGGTACCCACGAACAGTTGCTTGACAGCAACCCGCAATATACCGAGATATACTATTCGCAGATGGATAAAAAGGAGGAGAGTGTAGATGGCAAGAACAATTGAACAGCTCCAAAAGCAGTATAGCAGCTCCTCAAAATATCAGTCCCTAAGGGGCGGAGGCCCCGGCGGGCCGAGAGGCGCAAGGCTTGGCGGAAAGCCAAAAAATCTTCGCTTTACTATAAGAAGGCTCCTTCGATACGTTTCAAAGTATAAAATACGTCTTGCGTTCGTGTTTCTAAGTATGATTTTTTCTACCGTATTCACTCTTTGCGCAGGATATCTTATAGCTCCGATAATCAATAGAATTACCGTGCATATAAATCCTGATGCAATAAACGATTTGGACCCCAGCCCGTTTGAAATTTTAGCCGATAACGTGATAAATAGGTTTACCGAAACACCGTTTATACAGTCCGTTATGGAAGGGATAGGTGCGCCCGTAACCGTTTACGTGGCGTGTGCATTGATAATTTTGGCAGCAATATATCTGGTTTCGGTCAGCTGCTCGTATATTCAGGCAAGAATAATGGTAAGCGTTTCTCAAAATTCAGTCCAAAGCATACGAAACGACCTTTTTACAAAATTGCAGGAGCTTCCGGTAAGATATTTTGATTCAAACCCTACCGGTGAGATAATGAGCCGCTTTACGAATGACGTTGACAATATTGACGTTATGCTTAATAATTCGTTAACATCAATAGTCAGCGGTCTCATTAATATTGTCGGAACGTTTATATTTATGCTTACGACAAATATCTGGCTTACTCTTATTACGATTCTGTTTATACCGATTTTTATAAAAGGCGGCGGATTGATAGGAAAGCGCTCATCAAAATACTATTCCGCTCAGCAAAGTGCATTGGGCGCCGTTAACGGTTACGTAGAAGAAACGATAAGCGGTCAGAAGGTAATAAAGGTATTCAATCACGAGGACGATTGCATTGAAGAATTTAATCTTATAAACGAAGATTTAAGAAACAAACAAATGAACGCTCAGTTCTGGGGCGGAATTATGGGCCCCATAATGGGAAATATGGGGCAAATTTGCTATTCTATAACCGTGGGCGTTGGTGGAATTTTGATGTGTACACGTGGCTTTACTCCCGGTGCGCTTACGGTTTTTGCCGGTTATTCAAGGCATTTTTCAATGCCCATAAATCAAATTTCTATGCAAATTTCTACGATTTTTGCAGCCCTTGCCGGAGCGGAAAGAGTGTTTAAGGTTATGGATGCCGACCCGGAGGAGCCTGATTCTATAGATGCGATTTATGACGAAATAATAGGAGACGTGGTTATGAAGGACGTAACGTTTGGATACGTACCTGAAAGCACGGTTCTCAAAAACATTTCACTTTATGCTCATCCGGGACAGAAAATAGCGTTTGTAGGTTCAACCGGCGCAGGAAAAACAACTATAACTAATCTTTTGAATAGATTTTACGATATCGATTCGGGAGAAATTCTTATAGACGGAAAGCCATTAAAATCTTACTCACGAGAGCATCTTAGAAAAAATATAGCTATGGTTTTGCAGGATACGCACTTGTTTACCGGTACCGTAATGGAAAATATAAGGTACGGACGCCTTGATGCGACTGACGAGGAGGTTGTTGCTGCCGCAAAAACCGCAAGCGCCCATAGCTTCATTATGAGGCTTGAGCACGGATACAATACCGTTCTTACCGGTGACGGAGCAAACCTTTCGCAAGGTCAGCGTCAGCTCTTGAATATTGCTAGAGCAGCTCTTTCCAAAGCTCCGATACTTGTGCTTGACGAGGCAACATCGTCAGTTGACACGAGAACGGAAAGACACATTGAGCACGGTATGGACCGCTTAATGAAAAACCGAACTACGTTCGTTATAGCCCATCGTTTGTCAACTGTAAGAAACGCAAATGCGATTATGGTTCTTGAAAAGGGCGAGATTATCGAAAGAGGCGACCACGAGGACCTCTTAAAAATGAAGGGCAGATATTACGAGCTTTACACAGGCTTGAAAGAATTGGCATAATTTTTATATAAAAATGCAGTAAAGGCGCTGTCTCATTAAGAATTCAGGAAAATTAATGTAAAGAGAGAAAAATACGGAGAGATTTGTGTTTTAGGCGAATTCTTAATGAGAACAGAACCGGGCGAGGAAATTTAGAGCAGAAATTTTTATCTGACGAGCGAGAGGTGTA
>JAZSBB010000045.1:0-13540 GCA_045602185.1 Eubacteriales bacterium | reverse complement strand
ATTGACCGAGGGCTTGAACTGCTATTTGCAGTTCGGCGTAAAACGCAAGAGCTTTTCGTTTCTTATCTAATTCGGTTTTTAATGGGTATTTTGCCTTAACGGCTTGCCCTTCTATATATGTAAGTAACGACAGATTTCTTTTGAAATCCTAGCTGATGCTTCCTTGTGAAGACGTTTAGCACTGTCGTTACTTTTGTTTTTTATGGTCGGGGGAGGTCTGCTATTGACATCTCCCCCTTTTTGTAATATACTGTCTTATATGACTTAAAAAGAGGTGACGAAAAATGCCGAGAAATGAGAATCAAAAGCAGAAGCTTTTTCGAATAGTTGAAATACTAATGCGTTATACCGATGAAGAACACGGACTTACGGTAAAAGAAATTATAGAAAAGCTATCTGTTTTGGGCATATCGGCAGAGCGCAAAAGCATATATGATGATTTTCTCGTTTTGGAAGAAATGGGCATACCCGTGTCAAAAATAAAATCAAAACAAACCAGATATTATATTGATTTTCATATATTTGAGTTAGCAGAGCTAAAGCTGCTCGTAGACGCAGTGCAGTCCTCTAAATTCATAACTGCGAAGAAAAGCAGGGAACTGATAGGGCGACTTGAAAAATTTACGAGCATATATAAATCCAGGGAGCTTTCAAGGCAGGTTTACGTTGAAGACAGGGTGAAAACGGCGAACCCGGCCTCGATTTATACGGTAGATGCGGTGCATACCGCTATTAATTCGAATAGGCAGCTTACCTTTCATTATTTTGAATACGACAGAGAGAAGAAAAAGCGTCTTCGCCGCAACGGAGATTTCTATACAGTCAATCCGTTGAGTCTTATATGGAGCGAGGAAAATTATTATCTTGTCGCATTTGAAGATGAGTCGGATAAAATAAAGCATTTCCGTATTGATAAAATGATTGACGTTTCGGTTACCGAAAAAGAGCGGAGTAACACGCAAATTATATCCTCTTTTAATCCCTCTCACTATTCAAGAAAAATTTTCGGAATGTACGGAGGAAGGGAGGAGCTTGTCACACTGGAGTGCCGTGAAAATCTCAGCGGAGTTATGATTGATAGGTTTGGCACCGACCCTGTTTTTCATAAAACCGACTTTGGATTTAAGTTTTCGCTTCGCATTATGGTAAGCCCAACGTTTTTTGCGTGGGTTTTGGGATTTGGTGATGCAATAAAAATTCTTTCGCCCGATTCGGTAGCATCCGAGCTTCTCGAAATAATTGAAAAAACCAAAGAGCTATACGAGATAAAGATATGAAAAACTATAAAACTATTGCGTTCGACCTTGACGGAACGCTTACCGACCCTGAGTCGGGGCTCACCTCGGGATTTGCTTACGCACTCTCAAAAATCGGAATAGATTATGGGGATAAAAAAAGTCTTAAAAGATTTATAGGTCCGCCTCTCAAGGCTGAGTTTATTGCGGTTTACGGTATGACAGACGAGGTCGCCGAGGAAACCGTACGGCTCTTTAGGGAATATTTTTCGGTCTACGGCTGGTGGGATAATAAGCTATACGCAGGAGTTTCGAAAATGCTTGAGACGCTTAGGGGGCGTGGCAAAAAAATCATTCTCGCAACGTCTAAGCCTGAGATTTTTGCTAAAAAAATTCTCCGTCTTTTCAATATAGAAAAGTATTTTGATTTTATAGGAGGAGCAACTCTTGACCATACCCGTGTCGAGAAATCTCAGGTACTTGAATATTCTTTACGTGCGTCTTCTGCCGAAAAGGAAGATTCAATATTGGTAGGTGACAGAAAATTTGATGCCGAGGGGGCGCACGCTGTAGGAATAGATTCGCTCGGAGTTCTTTACGGATACGGAACGAGGGAGGAGATAGAAAACTGTGGATTTACCTATATTGCAAATACTGTCGAGAGAGTTTGCGAAATACTTATTTAAATTATAAAAATCCTTTGAATGTTTTTGTAATCGGTGTTATAATTATAGAACAAATAAATTAGGAGAACAGTAATGGAATCTTATGTAATTAACGCAAGAAGACATCTCCATATGTACCCGGAAATCGGATTTGACCTTGAGCGCACTCTGGCTTTTATACGCTCCCAGCTTGATAAAATGGGCGTAGAATACACGGAGGAATTTGGTAAAAGCAGTATAGTTGCCACTGTAAATCCGGAAAAGACGAATTTCACTATCGGCGTAAGAGCGGATACCGATGCCCTTCCGATACAGGAGCAGAACGATATTCCCTTCAAATCAAAGCTTGACGGACAAATGCACGCCTGCGGTCACGATTCTCACACCGCTATGGCGCTTGATACCTGCCGCCGTATCAATGAAATGAAGGATAAAATTAACTGCCGTGTAAAATTTATATTCCAAGCAGCTGAGGAATATCCGCCATCGGGCGCAAAGCTTATGGCAGCTGACGGCGTTATGAAGGATATAGACTGCATTATAGCTCTGCACGTTGATACCGACCGCAAGGCAGGTGAGATTGCGATTCGTAAGGGAGCAAGAAACGCAACCAGTGACGGATTCTATCTGGAATTTTACGGAAAGGCTGCGCACGTAGCAGGTCAGCAGAAGGGCATAGACGCAATTATGATGGCGGTAAAGGCTTATACCGAAATCGAGTTTATGATTGCTAAGGAAATAAAGGCAAAGGACCCCGTAATATTTAATGTTGGCTCTATCCACGGCGGTATTGCAAACAATATTATTTGCGATAAATGCACGATGTTCTGTACCCTTAGAACGCAAAATCAGCAAAACGCAGACTACATTCTTACGAAAATAAAGAAAATTATTGCTGCTATAGCAGACGTTTCTGGCGGCGAGGCTAAATTTGTTGAATCGAAGCATTACCCCATTGTTATTAATAACGAGGTGCTTTGCGATAAAATAATTGCAGCCGCTCAAAAGATTGTCGGCAAGGAAAATATATTCCCGAGAGCGCAGGGAATGGGCGGAGAGGATTTTTCTTATTTCGCCAACGAAAAGCCCGGCTGTATGTTTGAGCTCGGCGTAAGAAATGACGAGCTTGGTTACACCGTAGGTGTTCATAACGGAAGCTTTATGCTTGACGAAAACGCCTTGGAGATTGGCGTAAACATATTCGTTCAGTTTATCCTTGATAATATGAACGGAATAGAATTTTCAACTTAAATTAATAAAAAACAAAAAACGGAGGCTGACTTTGAGACAGTCTCCGCTTTATAAAATAATAAGCTACGTAAAAAACTCGTATAGTATAAAAGGGCGCCCCCTTTGGAAAACCAAGTCTTGGGGCGCCCTTTTATATAAGATTATTCAGCAGCGTTTTCCTTAGCCACAACCTCAACACCCTTGTAATAACCGCAAGCCTTGCATACACGGTAAGCGAGATTAACCTCGCCGCACTGAGGGCACTTTACAAGATTGGTGGGAGCTTCGAGCTTCCAAACGCTGGAGCGTCTTTTCATTTTTCTTGAATGAGAGACTTTTCTCTTTGGTACTGCCATTGTAACAACCTCCTATGTGAGTCTGCAAACACGCATTCTCTATATGTTTATTTATTATTTTTCATTTTGTCGAGTAATTTCTGAAGCGGAGCCATACGAGGGTCAATTTCTCTTTTTTCGCAATTGCACGGGCCTTCATTCAGATTTTTACCGCATTTTGAGCATAGACCTTTACAATCCTTGCTACAGAGAAAACGCAGAGGAAATTCAACCTCAAGCTGCTCGGTTATCTGGCTGTCAATGTCCAGAAATCCGTCCTCAATAATCGCATAATCGTAAAGCCTGTCCTCGTCAAGACCGGAAAGAACTTCTCTTGGGGCTACGGTTTTCTCAAGGTCAAAGGAGAAACTGCCGTTAACGGTCGTGAGGCATCTTGCGCATTTCGCAGAATAATCCAGCGAAGCGGTAAGAGTCATTCGCATATAACCCGCAGTGTTGGTGATATCGCCTTTTACCTTCAGGGGAGAAGGAAAACTTACGCCGTAAAGAAAGCTTGCCGTATCCTCGGGGTCTACGTCCGGCGAAAGCTCAAAATCGAACTCCAGCAGTCTTTCACCTGCAAGAAGCGGTCTTAAATCGAGCTTCATCGGATACCTCCCCTGCTACTTTGAAATAGCTTTTTTTACGTTTGGGCATAGTTTAGGCTATGGTCCCAAAATCGTACACTATATTATATAACTTATTGCGTGTAAAGTCAAGAGATTTTTCAAAAAAACTTTTTTCTTTTTTAACAGCGCAAAAAAGGTATTTTTATTGACTTTTTTGTGAGTGTATAGTATAATTTCATATATAAAATAATTGGAGGCTCCTAAAATGATGACCGATATAGAAATAGCTCAGTCCGTAAAACCCCGTCATATTCTCGAAATTGCAAAGGAAGCGGGAATTGACGAAAAATACGTTGAACTTTATGGAAACGCAAAGGCAAAGCTTGACCTTTCCTTGCTAAAGGATTCCGAAAATAAGCCGGGCGGAAAGCTTATTTTGGTAACAGCGATAACTCCCACTCCGGCAGGCGAAGGAAAAACCACGACAACTATAGGTCTCGCTGACGGCCTTCATAAAATAGGAAAAAAAGTGGCTGTTGCTCTAAGAGAGCCTTCGCTCGGTCCGGTGTTCGGAGTAAAGGGCGGTGCTGCCGGCGGTGGATACGCTCAGGTAATTCCTATGGAGGACATCAATCTTCATTTTACCGGAGATTTTCACGCTATAGGAGCTGCGAACAATCTTCTCGCAGCTATGCTTGATAACCATATTTATCAGGGAAATGCGCTCAACATAGACCCTAGGAGAATAACCTGGCACAGATGTGTAGATATGAACGATAGGCAGCTTCGCTTCGTAACTGACGGACTTGGCGGAAGGGTTAACGGAGTTCCCCGTGAGGATAGCTATGATATAACGGTTGCCTCGGAAATTATGGCGGTTCTTTGCCTTGCAAATTCGATTACCGACTTAAAAGAGCGCATAGGCAGAATTATCGTTGGCTACACCTATGACGAAAAACCCGTTACCGCAAAGGATTTGAAGGCAGAGGGCGCTATGACCGCACTGTTAAAGGATGCGCTGAAGCCTAACCTTGTCCAAACTCTTGAAGGAACACCTGCGTTCGTTCACGGCGGCCCCTTTGCGAATATTGCTCACGGCTGCAATTCCGTCATAGCTACGAAAACGGCTCTCAAAATGGCTGATTACGCAATAACCGAAGCGGGATTTGGCGCTGACCTCGGAGCAGAAAAATTCCTTGACATCAAATGCCGTATGGCAGGTCTTACACCCTCTGCGGTCGTTATCGTAGCAACCGTAAGGGCTTTGAAAATGCACGGCGGACTTGCAAAGACAGAACTTAGCACAGAAAACCTCGAGGCGCTTGAAAGGGGTATTCCCAACCTTCTGCGTCACGTTTCAAACATCAAAAACGTATATAAACTGCCTTCGGTTGTAGCGGTTAACAGATTCCCTACGGACACCGATGCGGAAATCAATTTCATAATTGAAAAATGCCGTGAGCTTGGCGTAAACGTGGTTCTCTCTACCGTTTGGGCAGAAGGAGGAAACGGCGGAATAGAAATAGCGAAGGAGGTAGTTCGTCTTTGTGAGGAAGAAAAAGGCGACTTTACCTTTGCCTATAACCTTGATGGAAGTATAGAGGATAAAATCGAGGCGGTCGTTAAAAAGATTTACGGCGGAGACGGAATAACCGTTCTTCCTCAGGCAAAGAAGCAAATAGCGGCGCTGACTGCTCTCGGATTTGATAAAATCCCGGTATGTATGGCAAAAACTCAGTATTCCTTTTCGGACGACCAAACTAAGCTCGGCGCTCCCACCGGATTTAAGGTTACCATTAAAAACGTCAAGGTTTCTGCGGGAGCCGGATTTGTTGTAGTTCTTACCGGTGATATAATGACGATGCCGGGATTGCCGAAAGCGCCCGCTGCGGAAAGAATAGACGTTGACGAAAACGGAAAAATAAACGGACTGTTCTAATAAAACTTATAAATGGTGTGATATGAAGCTTATAATTGCGTCTAACAACACGCACAAAATACAGGAAATCAAAAAAATTCTAGGAGAAAAGTTTTCCCCTATAGTTTCGCAGAAGGAAGCCGGAATAAATCACGAAACGGTAGAGGACGGAACTACCTTTCTCGAAAACGCATACAAAAAAGCAAAAGAGATAGCTGAAATTTCGGGGTGCGCCGCATTGGCGGACGATAGCGGAATTTGCGTTGATGCCCTTGGCGGCGAGCCGGGAATTTTCAGTGCGCGCTATTCCGGCGGACACGGAAATGACGAGGACAATAATGCGCTCGTAATGAAAAACCTTGAAGGCAAAAGCAACAGGGGAGCGCATTACACCGCTGCGGTTGCGCTTGTATATCCTGACGGCAGGTGCGTGTCTGCCGAGGGCTATATGTACGGTTCTATAACCGAAAATCCCAGAGGAAACGGCGGCTTCGGATACGACCCTCTGTTCGTTCCAACGGGCGAGAATCGAACCGTAGCCGAGATGACGGGCGAGGAAAAAAACAAAATAAGCCACAGAGCAAACGCTCTCAATCTTTTACTGTCAAAGCTATGAGGTGAAAATTCGGATTTTCTTTGCTATTCTGGAGCATATAGGCGTTCTCGCCTTTACCATATCGGGAGCGCTTGTTGCCATAGACCACGAAACCGATATTTTCGGCGTCATAATTATGTCGTTTGTGACTATGTTCTCAGGCGGTATTATGAGAGACGTTATACTCGGCGATATTCCTTTAGTTTTGAGAAAACGTGTTTACGCCATAGCTTCTATTATCGGAGCGTCAATCTATTATTTGCTTTGGTATCTTAAGGCTGACGATATTGCGGCTATGCTCATATCGGTGTTGGTTACGGTCGGAATGCGTGTAATGGCAACCGTTTTTAAATGGAATATTCCAAAAGCAATAAAATTTTTTTGATGAAAAAATAAAAGAAATTCATAAAAAATCCTTAATATTGTAAACAAAAGTTTGCCGTTTTGTCAAAAAAGCTTCAGTTAGTACTTGACGAAACGGCAAACTTTTTGTATAATATTAAAAAAAGAAGAACGGAGGCGGGCTTATGGCTGATTATATGCGTGATGACGGCGTGATAGATGAAATGGATTGCCGCTACCTTATGGAAATCGAAGATTCCGAGAGGCGCATTGAAGGCGAAAAGAAAAAATTCCGCAAAGCAGTCAGCGGATTGCAGAGCGCAGATAAAAGGCTGAGAGCGGCAAAGCAGGCAGCCGAGGATAAATCAACTGCAAGAGCCGAGCTTCGTCTTGAAAATGCAAACGCTGAAATGGAGCTTGCCGTAGCTTTGTATAAGGAGTCTAATCAAGCTCTTGATTCTATCATAGAAAACGTGCGCACAAACACCGAGAAGCTGGCTCGCAGTTATTATGACCTTGGGAAGCGCCGCTCCGCAAAGAAGATTAACCAAAGGTACAATAGGTTTTTCCAAAAACAGCAAAGAGCTATTGTGAAAATATCGGAAAACTGTGTTTTAATTCTTGAAAATTACGAGAGAGAGAAAAATCTTGACCGCACCGACAGAGGTGAAAGAGAGGCTTCGCAGCGTTACCGTGAAAGCAGAGCGCCGCAGTATGCGGACGTTGGCTCGTATAAACCGGCAGAGACAGGATATCCTCAGTATCCGCAAGGTCAGCCCGTGTATTATCCTGCACCGCCTTTTTACCACGACCCATACGCTGCAAGGCAAAGCGTCAGCATTTCTCCCGTCAGTATAAACGTCAATGAAATCGTTGAGGAAGCGGTGCGAAGCACTATGGATAAGTTCATAGCGGCGCTTAACGAAAGAATAGCCGAGTATCTAAATGAAAATCCGAAGCCTCAAAACGCCCAAAACGGTAATCCGTCAAACGAAGAAGCTTCGCAGAATAATAACGGGGCTCTTGCCGAGAGCAAAGCGGCAGCGGCGGTGGAAACCGTTATAGGCGAGCAAAAATTCGTTGCGCAAAAGCTTGGCGAGCTTATGAACGATTTGAAGGCGGTTATGGATAACGTAAACGCTCTTTCTTCCGATTGTATGTCGATAACGGATAAGCAAAAGGAGGCTTCCGAGCTTAACCGTGCGCTTGCGGATTCCCAGAGGTCGCTGTTGAGGGAGCTTCAGGGCGTTCAGGTAAAGCAGAAGCTCGTGGTAGGTGAGCAGGAGGCTCTTATAGAGGAGCAAACGGTTGCCGTTGAGCATCAGAAGATAGTAACCGAAAACCAGAAGGCTTTGGCTGAGGAGCAGAAAGCGGCTATCGAGGGCGCAAACGAGGCTCTTGCGGCGCAAAAAGCTATAAGTGAGGCGCTAAAGGAAATCGCAAATGCCCAGAAGCAGCTTATCTTGCAGAGCGAGAAAAACGCCGAGCTGCAAAAGGAGCTTACCTTAAAGCAGCAAGAGCTGATAGCAAAGGAAAAGGAAACCATATCATTACATAAGCAGATTATGAGAGCCCAGCGGGCAGATGAAAAGCGCCGTGCTTCATCAAAGCAAAAAGCTATTCCCGAAGCTGATGAGAAAAAAAGCGGTGAGAAGCCCTCCGTAGAGGAAGAAATATCCCTCGAGGAAATAGCGGTAGAAGCATAATCAAATCTATGCCGTCAGGCAAAGCACAGAAAAATAAGCAGAGGCACTGTATGAATTTTACAGTGCCTCTGCTTATTTTTGTATTCGGGCGCACGGCAATTTATAAAATTACCGTGTTTTCTTCAATTTCCTCATCGTGCTCAGAAGCAACCAACTGAACGTGATATGCGTCTATAACGGCTTCTTCGAGCGCTGCTCTGAAATCGGAGTTTATGGGGTGAACGATGTCACGGTAGGTACCGTCAGGATTTTTTCTTGAGGGCATAACGATAAAGTATCTGTCTCTTGCGTAGATAACCTTTACGTCGTGAACGGCAAGGCAGTCGTCAAAGGTAACCGATACGATTGCCTTCATAGGACCCTCGTCAAAAAACTTTCTGATTTTGATGTCGGTAATTTGCATAATGGTGTTCCTTCCTTGATGTAAACAGATTTTCTTGAACTGAATATATTATACAATGAGATTGTGAAGAATATTCGCAAACAAAAATAAGAAAATAAAAATTATGTGTTTATTTTTTAAAAACGTATAATGTACAAACGGTTAACACGGGGGAGAGGAGAAATTTTTGTGTCGAATATCGAAAAAGCCTTAACAAGCGCCGAAATTCTTGATATTGTCGCAAACAAAAGCGGAGGAGTTCATTTTTGCGGTGTCGGAGGAGTGAGTATGAGTTCTCTGTTTTGCCTCAGCCGCTATTTTGGCGCAGAATGCAGCGGCAGCGACAGAGAGGAGGGGGATATGGTAAGGGCACTTATGGAAATCGGAGAAAACGTATACGTTGGCGAGAAAGAAAGTCTGCCCGAAAAAACGAAGCTTTTAGTGTATTCCCACGCCATAGATAGCGCCCATTCCGAGCGCGTATATGCAAGAGCTAACGGAATTTTTGAGGTTAGCAGAGCGCAGTATCTCGGGGCACTTATGCAGTGCTATGATAAAAAAATCGGGGTGTCGGGCAGTCACGGAAAAAGCACGGTAACTGCAATGATATCACACGTGCTGGAAAAAAACGCCTTTAATCCGACAACTTTGTCGGGCGCCGAGCTTTCGGGCAGCTCTCTTTCATTCCGCATAGGAACGCTGGACTATTTGGTTTATGAAGCGTGTGAATATAAGGATTCGTTTCTGTCGTTTTCGCCAAGCCTTAGCGTCTTTCTAAATATGGAGCTTGACCACGTAGATTATTTTACCGACAAGGATAGACTAAGAAAATCGTTTTTATCTGCAATAGAGCTTGCCGATAAAGCCATAATAAATATAGATGATGAAGGGCTTTTTTCTCTTTTGGGAGAGTGCGGCGAAACGGGAATTATTACATACGGAAGAGGAGAGGGCGCAGATTACCGCTACGAGATTATATCGGACGAAGCCTATAAAATGCGTTTGCGTATGTTCTTTAAAGAAAAGGAGCTTGGCGAGGTGGCGCTTAATATGCTTGGCAGCTTTAATATTTCAAACGCTGCGGCGGCGATAGCGGCAGCCCATCAGCTCGGTATAGACTTTTGCGAATGTGCAAAGGCTATTTCGGAATTTTCACCTATAGGAAGACGCCTTGAGAGAATAGGAAAGTATAAGGGACGTCAGATTTTTTACGACTATGCCCATCACCCGACAGAAATCCGGGCGTCAATAGAGGCGGTGCGTTCCTTTTCTAAAGGAGGTGTGACGGTTATTTTCCGTCCGCACACCTATTCGAGAACCAAAGGACTGTGGAAGGATTTTTTGTCTGCGCTCTCGTGCGCAGACAGTGTGATTTTGCTTGAGATAAGCGCAGTCAGAGAAGAGGCTATTCAAGGAATAACATCGCAAAGACTTGCAGAGGAATGCGGTGCGGTGTTTGTGAAGGATAAACGAGAAATAGCGAAAAATCTTGACGAAACCGATGGGGCTATAATACTTATGGGAGCAGCAGACGTCACAGACGTAAAAAAATTCCTGCTTTGCGAAAAAAAGTGTTGACAAACGTACACCTTTCATTTAAAATATTCTTTATAAAGCTTCTAGCTTTAAATACGATTTGAACGGAAGGTGAGATCGCAGTGGACGCAGGCAGTCGAAGTACTTACTGTCAACTAAATAACAAAATATCCGATACGTGCGGCGGTCGCACTTTTGACGTAATGAAGAAAAGCTAACCGCCTCTGTGTTGGAGGAAAGGCTTAAAATGAAAGAACTTGAAACCCAAAATGACGCAGAGGGCATAGACGTAACCGAGCTTTTGCCTGAAAAAAATCTGCCCCCGAAAGAAGATTTGCTTCGCCTTTTAGACGAAAGAAAATTTTCGCAATTCGTTGAAATTATATCCGAATGCTTTGCAGCGGATATAGCGGAATATTTCGAAGAAATTCCAAAAGAGTATTACACCAGATTTTTTAGATTTTTGCCAAAGGAGCTTGCCTCCGAGGTGTTTGTGCTTATGGATGCGCAAACGAAAGAGTTTTTAATCAATTCCTTTACAGATGCGGAGTTATCCGATATTTTAGACGAGCTGTTTTTAGACGATACGGTCGATATAATCGAGGAAATGCCCGCAAACGTTGTCAAAAGGATACTAAGAAACACTAAGGGAGAGGAGAGAAGCCAGATAAACGAGCTTCTCGGATATCCCAAGGACACTGCCGGAACTATAATGACTACGGAGTACGTCCGATTCGTCAGAGATATGACGGTTGAAGCGGCGCTCTCGCATTTGCGCAATGTAGCAATAGATAAGGAAACCATATATACCTGTTACGTAACCGACAAATCCCGGCATCTTGAGGGTATAGTTACCGCAAAGCAGCTTCTTATATCCCCGCTTGAAACGAAGCTTTCCGATATTATGGAAACCTCGGTTATATTTGCTGTAACGAC
Organism: Eubacteriales bacterium; assembly: GCA_045602185.1. Lineage (GTDB taxonomy): Bacteria > Bacillota > Clostridia > Oscillospirales > CAG-272 > UBA1740. Next base: position 2,091 of record JAZSBB010000045.1, on the reverse strand, counting down.
AGACGATAAGGAAGACGTTGCGAGAAAAATAAATAAATACGGATTTCTGTCACTGCCGATTGTAGACGCAGAGCTGCGGCTGGTCGGAATCGTTACCGTTGATGACGCTATAGACGTCATTCAGGAAGAAACCGAGGAGGACATTTCAAAAATGGCGGCTATAAGTCCCACAGAGGAGCCGTATTTGAAAACCTCGGTAATAACCGTCTTTAAATCCAGAATTCCGTGGCTTATGCTGCTTATGATATCGGCAACCGTTTCCAGTACGATACTTTCACGCTTTGAGCAAAATCTGGCTAGCATACTGGTTTTGTTCGTGCCTATGCTTATGGACACGGGCGGAAACAGCGGAAATCAGGCTTCTGTAACGCTTGTCAGAGGACTTTCGCTCGGAGAGGTGAAGCTATCCGATTATCTGAAGGTGTGGTGGCGTGAGCTTCGTGTGGGAGTGCTTTGCGGAGTAACGCTCGGCGCGCTTGCGTTTGTTAAGGTTATGCTGATAGACCACCTGGTAATGCAGAACGATGACGTTACCGTAGTCGTTGCGGCGGTCGTAGCGGTAACCCTGTCCTTAACCGTTATAATCGCAAAATTCGTAGGCTCAAGCTTGCCTATGCTCGCATCTAAGATAGGGCTTGACCCTGCGGTAATGGCTTCTCCATTCATTACCACGACAGTCGATGCGCTTTCGCTTATGGTATATTTCTTTATCGCTTCGCCGTTTTTCCCAAAATAATTTTACAAAAGCATTGAAATAGCTTAGGTTTTGTGATATACTAGCATATTATAAGCAATAAAACGGAGATTTCAAACAAAATGGAAAGAACTCTTATAAAAAGCATTTTTAGTGATAGCGCTGCCTTTGGCGGCAAAACCGTAACTGTTGGCGGCTGGGTAAGAAATCTGAGAGACTCTAAGGCGTTTGGATTTATAGACCTCAATGACGGCTCGTATTTCAAGAGCGTTCAGGTGGTTTTTGAAAGAGAGCGCATAGATAATTACGATGAGATAGCGGCTCAAAACGTTGGAGCTGCGCTGGTGGTTACAGGTGTTTTGACGCTGACTCCCGGAGCTAAGCAGCCCTTTGAGCTTAAAGCTACCGAAATTATAGTTGAGGGTACGTCTACGCCCGAATATCCCTTGCAGCCTAAGCGCCATAGCGTTGAATTTCTTCGTGAACAGGCGTATCTCCGCCCGAGAACGAATCTTTTTTCAGCGGTATTCAGAGTAAGAAGCGAGGTTGCGTACGCTATTCATTCCTTCTTCCATAACAGAGGCTTCGTTTACGTTCATACACCTATCATAACCGGCTCTGACGCAGAGGGCGCAGGAGAAATGTTCAGGGTTACGACTCTTGACCTTGACAATCCCCCGAGAACTGAGGACGGAGAGATAGATTATTCTCAGGATTTCTTCGGCAAGAGCGCAAACCTCACGGTTTCCGGTCAGCTGGAGGGCGAAACGTATGCAATGGCGTTTGGAAACATCTATACCTTCGGACCTACCTTCAGAGCCGAGAATTCAAATACTGCACGTCACGCTGCTGAGTTCTGGATGATTGAGCCCGAGATAGCGTTTGCCGACCTTAATGACGATATGCAGCTTGCCTGGGATATGATAAAGCATATCATAAATCACGTAATGGATAACTGCAAGGCAGAGCTTGAATTCTTCAACAGCTTCGTTGATAAGGGGCTTCTGGAAAGACTTTCCGCACTCAGAGACGCCGATTACGCAAAGGTAACCTATACTGAAGCGATAGAGCTTCTTGAAGAGTCGGGAGCGGAATTCAAATTCCCGGTATACTGGGGAGTTGACCTTCAAACCGAGCACGAAAGATACCTTACCGAGCAGGTTTACAAAAAGCCTATATTCCTTATTGATTATCCCAAGGAAATCAAAGCGTTTTACATGCGCTTAAACGATGACGGAAAAACCGTTGCAGCAATGGATTTGTTAGTTCCCGGTATCGGTGAGCTTATCGGCGGAAGCCAACGTGAAGAAAGACTTGACGTTTTACTTGAAAAGATGAAGCAGTTTAATCTTAACGCAGAGGATTACGATTGGTATATCAAACTGCGTAAATACGGT
>JAZSBB010000044.1:0-7285 GCA_045602185.1 Eubacteriales bacterium | reverse complement strand
AGCATGAAAGATATCTCACCGAGCAGGTTTATAAAAAACCCATCTTCCTCATTGATTATCCGAAGGATATCAAAGCATTCTATATGCGCCTTAACGACGACGGAAAAACCGTTGCCGCAATGGACCTTCTCGTTCCCGGTGTCGGCGAGATAATCGGCGGCTCTCAGAGAGAAGAAAGACTTGACGTGCTGAGCGCAAGAATGGCGGAGCTTGGACTCAAGGAGGAGGACTACTGGTGGTATATGAACCTTCGCAAGTACGGAGGAACAAAGCACGCAGGCTTCGGCCTCGGATTTGAGAGAATCATAATGTACCTCACGGGCGTGTCAAATATCCGTGACGTAATCCCCTATCCCAGAACGGTAGGAAATGCGGAATATTAATAGCAAAAACGGCGTTGTCATAGGAAAAACCTAATGGCAGCGCCGTTTTAAATGTTTAAAATCGCACTTAGGTTATGCTTTTCTAAGAGAGTGTAACCTTATTTTCAAGAGCCTCGGCTTCAATTTCTTCGTTTTTTGCGAGGAGATTCGTTTTTCTTTGCTTGATGTTTTCTTCATAGCGTCACTTCACGTATAATCCATTTTAGCACGTAAGGAAAAGGGGAGCAACGCTATAAAAATTTCCAATTCGGTTTTTAAATTTTAACATTACTGACGGTGAGAACGCCGTCCTTTACAGTGAAAAATATCTCGTAGTCCGCAAAGCGCATACCGTATTCTTTTTCTGACGCCTTTTTGTAGGAGGGGCGGGGGTCGTCCTCAAGAATTTTTATCAGTGCTTCACGGTAGTCTTCGGCAATTATGGATAGCAGCGCCTCGGGAAAGGAAACCCTGATTTTATAATCCATAACCTCATCGGCAAAGCCGCCTTTTGCGTTTGGGTGGCTGTCGGTGTAGGCAAGATAGGGCTTGATGTCGTAAATCGGAGTTCCGTTTAGCATATCCGCTCCCTTAACGTATAAAACCGTGCCCTCGTTTTCGGTTTTTTCAATTTTGACAAGCGAGAGCGAGGAAAGCCCGATAGGATTAGGGCGGAAGGGGGAGCGTGTCGCAAAAACGCCCATTCTTTTATTTCCGCCAAGCCTTGGCGGACGTACGGTAGGAGACCAGGACTCTCTTTCGGCTTCGGAGAATTTCCATATCACCCAAATATGAGAGTAGCCGTCAAGTCCCAGCAACGCCTCGCTTCTCCGGTACCTTGGCTCAAAGACTATTTTTGATATAAGGGTGTCGGCAATTCCCGATTGTCTCGGAATGCCGAATTTTTCTTTGTACGGAGTATATATTCTTGCAATTATTTTCATGGTGTAAAACAGCTCCTTTTGTCAGCATTTTAGCACAAAAAGACGTTCTTTGCAAGTAGAAGGAGGTAATTTTGAGCAGAAATGCAAAAAATGTTTTAAAAAATATTTTGATTCGACTAAAAATTATTGCATTTTTAAGATATCTATGTTAAAATAGCACTAGATAATTAACGAAATTAACGGAGGATTTTCGTATGAACGTGGATTTTTTTCACAATCAGATAATCAGAGATACAATTACGCCTAAATTTATAGAAAGCTTCAATGAAAATCTTCTCCCGAGTCTTTGCCTAAAATACGGCGAAAGCCTTGATTGCGTCCAGTTCTACGAGCATCATATTACGGACGGATTGAGAATAAGCGGAGTTTTTTATTATCCCTTGACCGTAGTTGTTTCGGGTGTAGCGAAAACCGAGTGGATAAGCTGGCCGGTTGCAAATTACAGGCATTATGAAAATTTCAACCCTTTTACTTATAAAGGTCAGGACTTTCTTGATTTTAATATAGTGGACGAGCCTTCCCGTGAAATCACCTCGAAAATCGAAGGAAAGCCGATATACTCACCCGGTAATACCCTGCCTATAATTCTTAGCGCAGCCTCAGACGATAAGACCTTTCTTGCCGGTAAGTATTCTCAGAGCTTTATCGATTTACTTGCCGCTTGTGTAACCGAGGCTATAGAGGCTGAGCTGGCAATAAGCGGACTTTCGGGCAGCGGGGTAATCCTTGAGATGAATTTTATGCCGGGTACCTTTATGGAGCATAAAGTTAAAAACGTCACCTACCGCCGTCTCAGAATAAAGGCAAGAGCCTGCGCCGCCCGTGATTTATGGGTAAAATGGACCCGTCTTGACGGAGAGGGAACTTTTACGATATCCGATAACCCCGACCGCTCTCAGATACGCTTTGATTTGGCAGAAGACGTGCCGGGCAATATAAAAGAGAGAGAATACCGATATCTGACGGCTGAATCACTTGAAAAATATCAGGCTAGTATGGGCAGAAAAAATATCACCGAATGGCGAGAGATGATGCGCCGTGTTATTCGCAGAGGCGAGGTGGAAAAGAACGAGCGTATAAGAATAGTAAAGCCCGCCTACGAGGAGGAGCCAAGCGAGCAGAGCGCCGAGATACCCGCTTACGTCAATGCGGTTACCATACCCAGCGCTGCCGAGAGGGAAAGGGACGAGCTTACCGAAAGACTCAATGCGCTTCTCGGAAAAACAAGTGAGCCGGCAGCACCCGAAATCAAGAGTGATGACGAGGATAAGGAAAGCATAAATTCCGACATAAACGAGCTGTTAAGAGGAGCCTTGGGCGCTTCGGTGCCGACTGTGCCATCAGCCGTTGAGGAGCCGGCGGAAGAAGCTTTGGAAGAATCTGCAGAGCCTTCTTGCGAGGCAGAGGAAGCCGAACTTTCGGATACGAAAGATAGCACTGTAATCGATACTCCTGCAGAGGAGAAGCCAATGGTGATTTCCGCCTCTCCGGTAAAAAATCAGAATAGCGACAGTGAGCTTGAAGCAAGGATTCGCCGTGAGCTTGAAGAGAAAATGCGCGCCGAAATGGACGAGCTTCGCAAAAAAAATGAGGAAAACGAGGCTCTGAGAGCAAGGCTCGAAGCGCAGAACCGTGCTGAGCAAAGAGAAAGAGAACGCTTGGCTGAGGCAGCAAGACTTGCGGTTCTTGATAAAGAAAAGCGAGAGGCAGACAGAAGGGCAGAGGAAGAAAGAGAACGCCTAGAAGCAGAGAAGCGTGCCGCCGAGGAAAAAAGACTTGACGAGGAGCGCAAAAGAGAAGCTGAGGCAAAGGCGGAAAGAGAACGCATCGAAGCGGAGCTTGCCGCAGCTAAAGGGCGTGAGGCAGAGATGCCGAGAGTTCAGTCAAAATACATTTCAAAAACGGTTACGCTCATATTCAGGAGAGGCGGTGTGGACAGCGCCGTTACCAAGCGAGTGAGGGAAATAATCCTTGCTACAATTAAGTATCTTCATAAGGAAGACGTTTATATTCGCATAAAAGCGACTATAGCCGACACCAACACCTTAGTGTTGGCGTTTTCCGAGGTTCCGGAATCTGAGCAGCAGCTGATAATCGATATAATTCAGGTTATCGGAAAAAGCAATATAGGTGTAACTAAAGCAATTTTGGAATAAATAAAAACAAGCCGAGGCAGATAGTGAGGATTCCTTAACGGAGTGTTGCACTAACTGCCTCGGCTTGTTGCTATGTTATAGAGTTTTTTACATTAATTCGGATAAGGCGCATCCTTATCAATAGAAAAACACAGAACTAAATCATTTTTTCGGGGTGAAAGCTTTTGTCAAATGCAGCCTCGTCAAGATAGCCTAATGCAAGGCAGGCTGCCTTTAGCGATATATTCTCATTGTGAGCCTTGCGTACCACCCGTGCGGCGTTTTCATAGCCTATTATGGGGGTTAAGCCGGTGACGGTCATTAAAGAATTATAAAGATAATCCTTCATTTTAGCCTTGTTTGCCTTGATACCGGAAACACAGTTTTTTCTGAATGAAGAAATAGAATCCGAAAGAAGACGGATTGACTGCAAAACGTTGTATATGCAAACCGGCATAAACACGTTAAGCTCAAAATTTCCCTGAGATGCCGCCACAGCAACCGCAGTGTCGTTAGCGATAACCTGTACCGCAACCATAGTAACCGCCTCGCACTGAGTCGGATTTACCTTGCCGGGCATAATTGACGAGCCGGGCTCGTTTTCGGGTATAGTGATTTCACCGAGACCGCACCTTGGGCCGCTTGCAAGCCAACGTATATCGTTTGCTATTTTCATAAGGTCGGCTGCAAGCGCCTTGAGAGCGCCGTGCATAAAAACAAGCTCGTCCTTAGATGTAAGAGCGTGAAACTTGTTCTTTGCCGTACGGAAGGGAATTTCGGTGATTTTTGATATCTCGGCGGCAACGGCAGTATCAAAGTCCGAGGGCGCATTAAGCCCCGTTCCTACTGCGGTTGCGCCAAGCGCCAGCTCAGAGAGGGGTATCAACGCCGCCTCTATCATTTCGAAATCAGCCTCAAGCGAAGCTCTCCAGCCGCTTATTTCCTGCCCGAAGGTTATAGGTGTTGCATCTTCAAGGTGAGTCCGTCCGCTCTTTACGGCGTCACAGTTTTCTTCCTCAAGAGCCTTTAAGGTAGAAATAAGAGCCTCTATTTCGGGCATAAGGCTGCCCTTAACCGCCGTCACGGCAGAAACGTGCATAGCAGTCGGAAATGTATCGTTTGATGACTGGGACATATTGACGTCATCGTTAGGGTGCAAAAGCTTTTTTGAAAGAAGCTCGTTTGCTCTGTTTGCGATTACCTCGTTTGAATTCATATTGCTCTGAGTGCCGCTGCCCGTCTGCCAAACTGAAAGCGGAAAATGAGCGTCAAGCTTTCCCGAAATAATCTCCTCTGCCGCAACGGATATAGCAGAAAGCTTTTCTTCGGTCATTCTTTTTGGAATAAGCTTTGCGTTTGCTCTCGCTGCGGCAAGCTTTATTATTCCGAATGCTCTGACTATTTCGGTAGGCATTTTCTCCGTTCCTATTTTGAAATTTTCAAGGCTTCGCTGCGTTTGAGCGCCCCAGTATTTGTCATCGGGAACTAAAATTTCGCCCATTGAATCCTTTTCTGTGCGGTAAGTCATAATTTCTCCTTTGATGTAGCAGAAATCAACCTAAATTGAACCTGCTCTAAGAGTCTTCTATAGAAATTGTTATGTATCTTTTATTTTTGTGTCTGTCGCTTCTTTTTTCTGCGTAAATTCCAAGACTGATAAGAGTTTTTAGGGAAGCGTTTATAAATTCCTCAAATCCGTCTATTCGCTCGCTTCTCTCAAGCCGACCTATTCTTTTAGGCGTTTCGGCCTCAACCAGCATATCTACGACCGCCTCACTTTCCGCAACGGTAAGATTTCTGTCGGAAAACCTTCGTATTGCAAATCGGATATCCTCCTCACAGTCTAAGCGAAGTAGCAGCCGAGCTTGTCTTTCGCATAGCCCGGTATCTAAAATCTCTCTTTGTATATCCTCGGAAAATCTGAGGAGCCTGAGCTTGTTTGCAACGTAAGATTGACTCACGCCTATCTTTTTAGCTATCTGAGTCTGCGTCATATTGCACATCTTTATCATTCCGTCAATAGCCGCCGCTTCTTCAAACATATTCATTTTTTACATTCCTCCCTTTTTTACGTCTAACAAAATATTAGCATAGAAAAATTGAGGGTAATGTCAAAGCGTGTCGTGCGAAAAATTAACCTAGTCTCAAAGCGGCTTTTTTGATATCTGAGCGTAGGAACGGGGATAAGCCGGGGGCGTTTTCGTTTTTTTCTTTACGGTTATTATCGGGTGCGTAAGCTCGCTCGTATCGTTTTTGAGGGAAACGGTTTCGGATACCGCTCCGTCTCCGCCGAGAATAGCTATCGCTCTTTTTGCGCCGCTTATTTCAAATTCTGCGTTTTTGCCCTTCATTGCAAGTAGGCTGCCGCCCACCTTAACGAAGGGAAGACAAAGCTCGGCAAGTATTCTCAGCTCCGCAACCGCACGGGCCGTAGCAAAGTCGAAATTTTCACGGTATTCGGAATTTTTTGCAGCGTCCTCGGCTCTTACGGAAACTGCCTTTACGTTTGATACGCCGAGAATTTCGCAGGTTTCGTTTACGTAATTTATCCTCTTTTGCGTGGAGTCTATCGCCAAAATATTGAGGTCGCTGCGCACTATCGCAAGCGGCAGAGAGGGAAATCCTGCTCCGCAGCCTACGTCTATAACGGAAGCTTTTTTTGGAAGCTTTGCCGCAAGGGCGGCACAGTCGGCATAATGGTTAAGTATTATTTTGTCCGGCTCGGTTATTGCGGTGAGATTGTATTTTTCGTTTTCGGTCAGCATTCTCTCGGTAAGCAGGAAAAAAAGCTCGGCTTTTTTTATATCGAGAAGGGCGCCGAGTCCGTTTTTCTTGAAGACCTTTGAAAGCTCGGCCTCAAAATCCTGTTTATTAATAGGCATAACGTTTTGTTGCTCCGTAAGTCAGAAATAATAAAAATTAAACCTCTGTGGGAGTTATGACGGTGCTTTTGTTATAAAACCTCAGGCATTTAAGCGCATCTGCCGTAGCTTTAAACATAAAAGCGCAGGACTTACCGTTTTCTTTATAGAGAATTATATAAGAATCCGTAGATAAATGGCAGGGCAGAGCCGAGAAGGTTTTTTGGGGAGCGAAAGCCTTGATTTCTTCGAGCGCTTGTTCGAGAGGAATGATGTACTTGGCTTCTGCAATTTTTATTTTTAAAATTTCCTTTTGCCTTTTTCCTATAATTTTATAAAAGCTGATGTGGGCTTCGGAAATTTTGTATTTGTAGTCCGGCTTAGTGTATTTCCAGGTAAAGAAGACGAGAATCCATAAAAAAAGCGGGATAAGTGCGCCCAGGGGTATAAAACCTATTTTGTATATAAAAGCGAAATATGCGCCGGCAAACGCAGTGTAGAAAAGGAGAAGAAGCCATTTAAAAAGCCGCCATTTTCCTTCGTTTTTTTGAGAAACCGAAAATTCGTAATCTGCAATATCCATAGTCAAAAGACCTCACTGTAAATAACAAATAATATATGAAAATTATACAACCTTTAGATAAAAAAGTCAATAAGCGAACACGCAAATAAGAGAAAAGAGAGGAAAAAAGAAATAATAAGGGCGCACCGCAGCCGCTTTTTTTGCAAAAAGACTGTTAGGCTTGGCGATGCGCCTAAATTTTAATTTATACGGTTTCGTATTTTAGCGGAATGCCGTAAACCTTTTCATAAACGCTTTTGTTAAATTCAAAGTTATCTCCCATCATTTTTTCCGCTTGCTCCTTGCGAGAAAGAGAGACGTCCGGATATATCGGCTTTCCGATATGCACCGTATGCTCTTGAACGAAAAAGCCGTCAGCGTCAAGGGTATCGCTGTCCGACATCGTTATAAATACCGGAAC
>JAZSBB010000043.1:0-7040 GCA_045602185.1 Eubacteriales bacterium | reverse complement strand
CCTTACGTAATACATCACTCCAACGAGGATGTACACCATATCCGCCCTCTATATGATATAGAACTATAGGTAAATTGAGTTTTTTTGCAAGAGAGGCAATAGCCGAACTCATATACTCGGTCTTGCCACTATAGGTACGGTTGCCTTCAGGAGCAATTGCAATGGTTCCCCCTTCTTTAGCAACACGCATACAATTCATTACGGCAGTTATATCGGTCTTTTGTTTTTTAATAGGTATAGGTGCCACCAACCAACGTATTAATGACGATACCCAGCCCTTTGAAAATAAATCTTCACTTGCCACATAATATATGGGTCCTTTAAAAGCCATACCTACAAAGAACTGATCAAACGCCGTTTGATGATTATATAAAATAAGATACGGTGTTTTTTTCTGTTCTTTAAAGCGCTCTATTCTAACGCCGTATTTTATACGTGAATACGGATACAGCACTATAAAAGCAACGTTTCTTATAATTCTATGGCGAAATTTAAGCCATTTTTTTGATTTGCTTTTCTTCTTCATTTGTTTCTCCCAAACCGCAAAATATATATGTATTTTATCACAGAATCTAAAAAAAAACAAGAAAAAACGCATAGAATGCAAGTTATCCTTAACGGATACGCATTCTATGCGTTTTTATATTATTAATTATATGAAGCTTTTTGCCGATAATTTATTCAGCCTCTGCCTCGATAAGATTTGTTGCATATACCATAGGATTTGACCACTTATCCTTAAACTCTACAAGCTCCCACTTTTCTAGGCTGCCAACAACCACGTTTTCAAGAGAGTCACAGTTATCAAAGGCTCTTGCACCTATGACGGTAAGAGTTGCGGGAAGATTTATGGTATTAAGAGATGCGCAAGAGGAGAATGCGTCATTCTTTATAGCAGTAACACCCTCGGGTACAGTTACGGATACGAGCGAATCACAGCCGTAGAAGGAATACGCCTTAACCACGGTTACGGACGCAGGGATTACAAGCTCTGTTACGAGCTTATTGACCTTCTTTTCGTCCTCTATCGTAATAACGTAAAGCTCTCCTGCGTAGGATAAGGGGTTAGCGGTGTAGCTTGCGAAGGTTATGCTGCACCATTTTTCAATATCTTCGGTATAAACCTCCGTGATACCCGTGCAGCCGAAGAATGCGTCCACGCCTATTTTGGTTACTGAAACGGGAATCTTTACGCTTCGTACAAGCTTGCAATATTCAAATGCGCCGTTTCCTATCGTTTCAAGCTTTGAGGGAAGTTTTATTTCTTTTATATTAACCGAACCGGAGAAAGCGTAATCACCTATCGTGGTAAGCTTCTTTCCAAACTTAACGGTTGAAAGCTCCTTGCAACGCATAAACGCTTCTTTTTCGATTTTAACGAGCGAATTCGGAAGCGAGATTGCCGCAAGGTCGTTACAGAGCATAAACGCTCCTTCGCCGATTTCAACAAGTCCCTCCGAGAAGATAACCTTGGAAATCTCCTCGCAAGCAGCAAATGCTGACATTCCTATCTTAGTTACGCTTGGGGGAATAACGAGGTGTTTTACGTGGTCAAGCGAATAGAAAGCGTAAGGCTTTATCTCGGTTACACCGTTGGGTATTACGAGCTTATCCAAAAGCTCTCCGTTTACGTAAAGGTTCTTTACGTAGCAAAGCGGATGAGTTTTTATCGGCTCTTCTGCCTCAAGGTCTACTTCTATATCAAGCTCACACCATTTTGCAAGGTCAACGACGTATATCGCTTCGAGACCCTCGCAACCGGTAAAAGCGTTCTTTCCTATAGAAACAACGTCCTTGCCGAGCGTAAGAGATTTTATAGAGGTATTACCCTTGAATGCATTTTCGGCAATTGCGGTAATGGGAAGCTTCGTTTCTTCTCCGTAATAGCCAAGAACTATAGATGCCGATTTTAACTGCTCGGTTACACCTACAACGGTATAGCCAAGCCCGTCCTCGTTCAGAACGAGGTCAAGTCCTGCGGTTGTTTTCTCAAAAGTAGAGCAAATGCTGCACGCTCCGGATACGAAGGAATGAGCTGCTGCGGGAGAAAATTCCTTTTCCTCTCTGCCGATTTCGACTCCGCAGTCCTCGCAACAGGTGATTTCATAGTATTTTCCGCCAACGGTACAGTCGGTAATCGTGCTGTAAAGATTTTCAACGTATCCCTTGGTAGAATGCTCCTTAGCCGCAAGCTCCTTTTCTACTCTGGAAAGCTCCTTCTTGCAGTCCTTACAGTAAACCACCGCCTCATAGGTTCCGCCTACGGCGCAATCGTAAAGCTCAACATTTTCAATAACGGCGTCTGCCTCGGTGTGTATATCGGATTCTTCCGTTTTGGGTGTTCTCGAAACCTCCTCGTCACACTCGGTGCAATAAACTACAAGCTCGTATTTTACGCCCACGGCGCAGGTTCCCTTCTCGTAGTTTTCAACGACCGGGTCTGCCTCGGTGTGAACGTGGTCGTCCTCCCCGCAAGAAGAAAGAGAGAAAGCAAGTGCGAGCGCAAGGATAAGCGCTGCTAAAAGACTGATTTTTCTTTTCATATTTACCTGCCTCCTCAATTAAACATTTTTTTATGCAGGGATTTTAAGTACAGAGCGGTAACTGCAAGGTATGCCGCAATTGCAAGATTGATAAGAGCGCTTACCCAGCTGCCGTTTATAAACATAAATACCGCAAACACGACGTTAACTCCCGTGAATACCATAGGAAGAATGAAGGGAGCCTTCTTTTCGGGGCTGAAGTTATCGTTCTTAACCGCCACCTCAAAGTTAGAGAACGTTGCTTTAAGAGAAGCATACATAATAAACTGGAATATACCGTAAGCCAAGGTAAGAGTTACCAGTATTATACGGGATATAACCGTGGTTTCCCATTCGCCTATATCAAAGACACGGTAAATCTTCAGCATATCTAGAAACGCAAAAACGTTTTCGGTAAAGGTTTCGTTGGTTGCGCCTACTACGAAAAATCCGCAGTCTACAAGAGTGAAAAACGAGTAGATGAAAAGAACTGCAGGTATTCTCGACAAAATCGAAATGTGGTTTATCGAAAATGAATCCTTATTCTTTATCAGCTTGAAAATATAAATTGAGGAGAGAGTGAAAATTATAGGCTTCGCTACGTTAATTACGGCAACGCATATGTAACCTATTCTCGACCACACAACGCTGCTAACTCTTACGGCAGATACTGCTCCGGTGCCGGTTGCTCCAAAGAAGAATACGCATATTACAGTTGAAAGAATATGTGTAAGAGCCAAAGCGCCTATGGCAATCAAATAAGCAAGAAAAAGCTTTGAGGACAACGATTCCTTAAAGATGCTATAATTCTTCGTTTCTGTTACAGGTTCTATTATTTCTTGTGAATTCATATCTGCCTCCTGTTTACCAAGCGGTAGGAACGCCGTCTACGTAATGCCAGAACTTGCCCGACTCAGTCGGAGCCTCTTCGCTGTAAGCGTAAACCAGCGTAGTCAATCTCTTGGAATTATCCTTACCGGTTTTCTGGTTAAAGAGAGCGTTACGCTCTTTACCGGTAAGAGAGCCTGCGTAATAAACCGCTCTAAGCTTATCGCAATTTGAAAAAGCGGAAGGACCTATCTTCGTAACGTTTGCGCCCACAACTATGCTCGTAAGCGACTTGCAGTCCGAAAAGGCTTCGCTGCCGATTTCAGTTACGTTATCAGGAACCGTTATTTCCTTAATATCGGTGCAACCCTTAAATGCGGCGCCGCCAATCTTAATAAGCTGCTCGCTGAGCGTTATTGAGGTCATAGCGGAGCAATTCGAAAACGCCTCGTTTCCGATTTCCATAACACCGTCAGGCAATTCTACCGTAACGAGCGACTCACAGCCGTAAAAAGCCTTTACGCCTATTTTCACAAGCTCCTTGCCGAAGGTCACCGATTGAAGTGACGTGCAGCCCGAAAATGCGCCGCCCTCTACGTACTGAACGAGCTCGCCAAGCTCAAGAAATTCTATGTGAGTGCAATCCTTAAACGCATCGTTACCTATATGTGACACCGGCCACTTTTTATAATAGTCAACGACTACGCTGGTAGGATGGACAACGTGCCCCTCCTCGCAAAGCTCTCCTTTGCATTCCTCGCCGCACGGCTCATACCTTTTCAGCGTGTAGGTTCTTCTGTTGCCGTTCAGCGTACATACAAGCCCTTCGGTGGTAGTGGTAAGTCCGCACGATGCAAGTGAAAAAAGCAATACAAGCGAAAGAAGCACTACGGTTACCCGTTTTAGTTTCATTTTCTTTTTCTCCTCTTTTGTACAATTAAACTCAATGCCTAAGCACAATTTATATATATTATAATAGATTTTTGTTTCAATGTCAATAGTATTTTCATTTTAAAACGCCCGATTAGACAAGTTTTTTGCCGTTGCCGATTTTATAAAAAGGTAATTATCGCCTCGGCAATAAGAACCGCAAGGCTTCCCCCTATTGCAACTGTAAGAAGACCTTTTTTAAAATAAGCAAGCAGGGCGGCGACAAGAGTGCCGGCTATAGCCGAAGCCAAGCTGGCGGTTGAATAAAATACCGCAGGAAACGTCATAGCGGTCAATACGGTGTATGGTATATAATGTAAAAAAGATTTTACGTACACGTTGGTTATCTTTTTTCTGAAGAAAACCAGCGGAAGCATTCTTACAAGATAGGTAACACCGGCAGCCGTCAAAAGATATAAAAGGAAGGTTAAAGATTCATTCATTTTGCGCCGCCTCCTCATTCTCCCGAACGGGTGATATGAATGCAAAAGCAAGGCTGACAGTCACTGCCGTTATTATTATTTTAAATCCCGACTGTACCCGGCTGAATATGGGGACGTAATACAGAAAAACTGATACTGCCGCCGACACCAAAACGCAGAAAAGGGGACTTTTTGCGCTTTTGGCAAAGGGTATAATTATAGCGATAAACATAGCGTATATGGCTATTCCCAAAGCCGAAACGATTATATCGGGAAGAATATTTCCCGCAACCGCCCCAACGAGCGTTCCGAGACTCCAGCCAACGTAAGGCGTTAAAATGAGCCCCCAAAAATATTTTCTGCCAACGAGGGTTCCCTTTCCGCTTGCGACAGCAAAAACCTCGTCCGTATTGACGAAGGATATGAGAAATCTATCACGGACTCTGACGCTTTTTCCGAGCTTTTGCGAAAGAGATATCGACATAAGCGCATAGCGCAAATTTATGACCAGCTGAGTCAACGCAAGCTCGATAAAGGAGCCGGCTGAGGCTATTATCGGAACCATCGCGAGCTGACCTGCGCTGGTAACGTTAAACATAGAGATAAGAAGCGCCTCGTATACAGAGAGTCCGGCGCCGGTTGCAAATATTCCAAAGGCAAACGAAACCGAAAGATACCCAAGACATATGGGCAAGCCGTCTTTTATTCCGATTTTAAAGTCGTTATTTTCAAATTCTGTGTTTCTCATTTTTGCTTGAAATTCCTTGGCTGAAATTAAGTGACACACGGTGAATACGGTCACCCGTGTCAATTAAAACAGCATTTTAGGTCTGTTTTTTAATGTCCAAACTTGTAAAGCAGCTGCTTTTTATCCTCATCGTCACAGCACTCGGGCAGCCTTTTTCTAAGAAGCTCCTCTTTCGCATTTTTAAAATCTATCACGCCTCGCTCAATTAAATCGTCTATCACCAAAGCTATGCGGCTTTTATCGTATCCCTTTGCTGTAAGCTTCGCATAAAGCTTGCGCTTTCCCGTTAACAAAACGCAAACCTCACGCTCGATTATACGCTCAAGCTGACGTACCTCGTCAATATATCCGAGCGACACCATTTCCGAAGCGGTAGCCTCCGCCGCATCACGGGAAACTCCTTTTGATATAAGCTTTCGGACAAGCGTCCTTTCGTTATTATCGGAATAAGCGAGTATTCTGAGCGCTCGGCGCCTAGCATCGTATCTCATATCACAAGCCGCAAGCGCTAAAACAGTCTCGCCGTCAATTTCATCACCCACAAGAAGACTGCCGCATTCACGGTATTCCGCCTCCGAAACGGTATATTCTCGCTTTTCGCCGCCGTCAAGTATTCCTATACGCAAGTAGCCCTTACTCTTAGAATCACGAATGTAAATTACTTTCATATTTTTCCAGCTAATCCTTCAAAGCTTCAAGGGGCAAGCCAAATAAGCCGCCCCTTTATACGCTATTAATCGTTCTCGTCAAAATCAGCTATTTCAAAATCGTCATCGCCTGCGAGCTCTTCTCCGAAATCGCTGTTCTTCACCTTTTCTCTGATAAGAGCCTCAAGAGTATCCATAAGCTCCTTATCCGATTCAATAAATTTTCTTACGTTATCCTTGCCCTGTCCGAGCCTATCGCCGTTGTAATAGAACCAGGCTCCGCTTTTCTCCACTATTTCGAGATTTATAGCCATATCTATTATTTCGGAGGATTTTGATATTCCCGAGCCGTACAGAATATCAAATTCCGCAGTTTTGAACGGGGGCGCAACCTTATTCTTAACAACCTTGCACTTAGTATGCGAGCCGTAGGTTTCGCTTCCGTTTTTAAGTACTTCCGCGCGGCGCACGTCTATTCTTACCGAAGCGTAGAATTTGAGCGCACGTCCGCCGGTCGTTACCTCAGGATTGCCGTACATAACTCCGACCTTCTCACGAAGCTGGTTTGTGAAAATAACTATGCAGTTGGATTTAGCTATGGAGCCGGAGAGCTTTCTCATAGCCTGAGACATAAGTCTTGCCTGGACTCCCACGTGTGACGCACCCATATCGCCCTCTATCTCCTGACGGGGAACGAGCGCAGCAACGGAGACTATAACTATAATGTCGATTGCTCCGGAATTTACGAGCGTTTCCGCAATTTCAAGAGCCTGCTCACCGCAATCCGGCTGAGATACCAAAAGATTGTTTATATCAACTCCGAGCTTCTTTGCATAGACGGGGTCAAGGGCGTGTTCGGCGTGTATAAACGCTGCCTCGCCACCCTGCTTCTGCACCTCTGCAATTACGTGAAGCGCAATTGTCGTTTTACCGGAGGATTCGG
>JAZSBB010000042.1:0-5884 GCA_045602185.1 Eubacteriales bacterium | reverse complement strand
CGTATGAAAGGGCAGCCCGCCCCGAAAAACGAAGCGGAGCAGAAAACCGAAACCGTTTCGGCTGAGTATATCGAAACTGTAGACCCTACCGGCGAGCTTATTGAAAGCGCCGTTACGGACGCAACGCTCGTAAGGTCAAGTGTCGGGGGGCTCAACGAGGGCGAGGACGTGTCTACTATGTTCAAATTTTCCCAGGACGTAGACTTAGCCTCTGACGATAAAGCGGAGCCCGAAGATGATACTGATACCTTAGAGGACCCCGAGCTTGCCGAGGAACCGATTTTAAGTGAGGAAGCGGAGTCTGCCGTTGAAGAAAATCTTTTTGCTGACGCCAAGTCGGAAACCGAAACGGAAGAGCAGAGCGGCGAGGCTGAGCCTTATTCTATGCCGGACCCTGCCGTTCCGGAGGAAAGCTCGCTGCCCGTGCCTTGCGCACCCGTAGCAGTTGAGTCCGTGGACGAAAGACCTACCGAGAAAAAGCGCTCCTTAGGCGAATATAATTCCTTTTCCGATACAGACGAATTTTTTGATAAATTTCTCGATTCTATTATGTCAGTGCGAGTCAGGCTCATAGCCTCTTTGATTGTTGCGCTTGGCTTGCTTTTGATTGAAAATCTTTCGCTTTTCGGAATAGACCTCATAAAAATTATGAATTTTGACGGAGTTAGCGGAGCGATGGCAATAATAGACGCGCCCTTCGTTGCGGCGCTGTTTTTACTTGCTTTGCCGGAGGTAATAGCCTCTTTCTCTGCGCTGGGCAGAAAGAAGCTGATTCCGGAAATCAGCATAACGGTATCCTTTGCGGTAGTTATGATTTATTATTTGCTCGTTGTAATCTTCTCTGATTCGGACGGTTATGCGCTCTTTGGATTTTTATATTCGATTTTCACCATTTCTTCGATATTTGCCTCCTACCAAAAGAAAAAGGCTGATTTTACTGCCTTTAAGCTCATATCAAAAAGCAGTGAAAAGAAGGTTGTGGATAGAAAGCTTACGAGAAATCTTCCTGCGGAGCATAGAGCGCTTGACGGAAAAATAGAAAGCTATAAATCAAGAACGGCAAGAGTTTTCAGAACAAGCTTCGTTTCCGATTTTAAGGAAAGGATATCCTTAATTTCAGAAAATCCGTTGAATGCTATCGTGATTTTGGGCGTTTCACTGTTTGTTTCTCTTGTGAGCGCTTTGGTGGCGTTCTTTATTCCGGGCGGAATTTTTGCAGCGTCAAAAACCTTTGCCACGGTGTTTATGCTTTCGGTGCCGGCGGGAATTTTCCTTACTCATAAAATTCCTTTTTACAGCGCAACCCTTGAAGCAAAAGAGGAAAACTGCGCCCTCATAGGAGAAAAATCCTTTTACGATTACGCAGCCGTAGACGTAGTGGCCTTTGACGATACGGAGATATTCACGAAAGAGGACGTAAATCTTCAGCGCATTATGGTATACGGCAGGAAAGAAAATTTGCCGAAGGCTATGCAGCAGATGTCAGCGCTCTTTTGCGTGGTTGGCGGCCCGCTGGCGCAGATATTTGCCAAAGCGCTGGACCGCAGAGTTAACCCTGCGGAGAACGTAGCCGTTGACGTTGACGGTGTCATAGGATACATAGACGGCGTAGAGATAATGGCGGGAAGCGCCGAGTTTATAGCAAGGCAAGGCTTGAAAATCCCCGAGGAAAGCTCCGGAGAATCGGGCGTATTAAGCACGACAAGGATTATGTATGCGGCGGAGGCAGGAGAGGTTTACGCCAAATTCTATATCAGATATATGCTCTCCGAGGATTTCACAATGATACTCCCATCACTCACCGATGAGAGCATAAGACCTCTCGTATATACGAGAGATCCCAATATAAACGAGGAGCTTTTCCGTTCTCTTACCGCCGGCTCGGATACTATCAGCGTATTAAAAAAGCAGAATCTGCCGGCAGACGAGAAGCGCCTGTATCAAAAAATCAGTCTTGGAATGGTAAGTGTTGGAGATAAAATAAACGTCATAAATTCACTGCTGGTAGCAAAAAAATATGCGCTGTTCCAGTCTAAAATGGCGCTAACCGAGCTTTTTGCTATGATAGTGGGTGCGCTTCTGTCGCTGGTTATAGTTATATGCAGTCTTACCGAATTGCCTTCCGCAATACTTGGAGTATGGCATATAGCCTGGTGCCTCGCTATATTTATCATAGCAAAAAGGAATTTTGGAGCGCAAAAAACGGATAACGCTGACGGCGAGAATAAAGAGAACAACGAAAATAACGAAACCTAAAGGAAAAGATATGAAGCTTTCAGAAATTCCGAATATATCAACGGTTTTAAAATCAGTGCAAAAGCCGGGAAGATATATCGGCGGAGAATATAACGCAGTAATGAAGGATAAAAGCGAGGTAAAATGCCGTTTTGCCTTTTGCTTTCCCGATACCTACGAAATAGGAATGTCAAATCTGGGCGTTCGTATTTTATACGATGTCTTGAACCGTGACGAGCGAGTATGGTGCGAGAGAGTATATGCCCCGTGGACTGATATGAAGGAAAAAATGGAGGAGTATTCAATTCCTCTCTCGGCAATCGAAAGTGGCGATGAGCTTTTGGATTTTGACCTAGTAGGCTTTTCCTTGCAATACGAGCTTTGCTATACCACTGCGCTTCAAATGCTAAAGCTTGCCAAAATACCGATATGGGCAAAGGATAGAGGAGAGGATATTCCTATAATTATAGGAGGGGGCCCCTGCGTCTATAACAGTGAGCCCATAGCTGAATTTTTCGACCTCATAAACGTTGGAGAGGGCGAGGAGGTACTGCTTGAAATATGTGAGCTTTATATGCAAATGAAGGAAAACGGCTCATATAGCAGAAGCGAGTTTCTGAAAAGAGCCGCAAGCATAGAGGGCGTCTATATCCCCTCGCTTTATGACGTAAGCTATAATCCTGACGATACCATAAAGGCGTACGAGCCTAAGCTTGACGGAATACCCAAAAAAATCCGCAAAAGAATAATAGAAAATCTTGATAAGGTATCCTATCCCGAAAAGCTGGTAATGCCGTATATCGAAACGGTGCACGATAGGATAGTGCTTGAAATATACCGAGGCTGTATAAGGGGCTGCCGATTTTGTCAGGCAGGAATGGTGTACCGCCCGGTGAGAGAAAAATCTCCGGAGGTGCTTAACGAATGTGCAAAGTGCCTTTACGATAATACGGGATACGAGGAAATTTCACTTATCTCTCTTTCCATCAGCGATTATTCGCGCCTCCGAGAGCTTACGGATAATCTTCTTCTGTGGACAGACGGTGCCAAGGTGAGTCTTTCGCTCCCGTCTCTTAGAATAGATAGCTTTTCCGAGGAGCTTATGAAAAAGGTTTCGTCCGTAAGAACCGGAGGAATAACCTTTGCCCCGGAGGCGGGAACGCAAAGGCTTCGTGACGTTATAAATAAGAACGTTACCGAGCAGGATTTGATTCGAGCGGTAGGAATAGCATTTTCGGGCGGTAAAAGCAATGTAAAGCTATATTTTATGAACGGACTTCCCACGGAAACCTACGAGGATATAAAAGGAATATCGGAGCTTGCCTCAAAGGTTGTCGGCGCTTATTATAAGCTCCCGAAGGAGAACAGACCGAGAGGAGTAGGCGTAACCATAAGCGTTTCTTGCTTCGTTCCTAAGCCATTTACGCCTTTTCAGTGGGAAAAGCAGGATTCGTATAAAACGCTTATTGAAAAGCAGGAATATCTCAAAGGGTGCATAACCGACAAAAAAATAAGATATACCTATCACGATGCGAAGGTATCCTTCCTTGAAGCCGTGTTTGCCAGAGGCGATCGCCGTCTGGCTCCCGCTATAGCCCTTGCCGTAGAGGAGGGGTGTATGTTTGACGCCTGGGACGAATATTTTGACTACGATAAGTGGATGGATATTTTCTTGCGCACAGGCATAGATACGGACTTTTATACCACGAGGGGCTTCGGGCTTGACGAGGTGCTGCCTTGGGATATCATAGATTGCGGAGTAACGAAGGAATTTTTGCTCCGTGAAAGAGAAAAGGCATACAAGGAAAAAACAACCCCGTCCTGCGCAGAGCAGTGCAGCGCCTGCGGTGCGAATACGCTTGGCGAAAATAACAGATGGTGTCCAAAAAAACGGAGGCTCGGCGATGGATAATACCCCCATAAATATCAGAATAAAATTCAAAAAAATAGGCAACCTTCAATACATATCCCACCTTGACCTTGTCCGCACAATGAATAAAATAATAGTCAGGGCAAAGCTGCCGCTTTGGTACACCGAGGGCTTTAATCCCAAGCCTAAAATGGTGTTTGCGGCGCCTCTTTCAACGGGAGTGGAAAGCGTTTGTGAGTTTATGGATTTAAGGCTATCCGAGCGTCTTGATCCTGAATACGTAACTAATCTTCTGAATAAAGAAATGACTGCCGAAATGCAGGTCATAAAGGCGTATTACCCAACCTCTAAGCTGACGGATTTGAAATGGCTTTCATATACCGTAATTCTTTTTGGAGAGGGAATGAGCGAGACTCTTGCAAACGCTTGCGAAGCGGCTCTCTCCAAGGAAAGCGTACGTGTGCTGAAAAAAACGAAAAGCGGAGAAGCCTCGGTTGACATAAAG
Organism: Eubacteriales bacterium; assembly: GCA_045602185.1. GTDB lineage: Bacteria > Bacillota > Clostridia > Oscillospirales > CAG-272 > UBA1740. The sequence continues at coordinate 1,274 of JAZSBB010000042.1, read as the reverse complement.
CCTATGATAAAAAGCTATAAGGTCAAGTACAATAACGGAAAAATTATCGTTAATTGCATTCTCAGCGCAGATTCTCAAAATTTTCTAAACCCCGAATATATCGTAAAATATCTCAAAGAATCAACGGGTGTTATGAATTCCGAAAATCTTCTTTCGGAAAGCTACTCCATAATGAGAGAAGAAGCGTACGGCAGCGATATGAACGTCTTTTTTTAAAAAACACTGTAGATATTTATACCCGATAACCGCTTGATATGACCTAAACAGTTTATCAGGCGGTATTTCGTTGTTATAACGCCGTCACGGTCGCCGGCCTTTGCTGCGCCTATTATTTCGGCAAATGCGTCCTCAAGGTTTGCCAGGTCATCGTGGCTTACCGTCAGACTTATATACATCTCATAGCTTTTATATTTCTTATATATCAGCTCGTATTCGTCCTTGGCGGCAGCCATATTTTCTTCTTCCGCATAAGTCAGCTTCTCGGTAAGGTCTGATATAATATTTCCGATAGCTATGGAGTTAAGCGTCACGGCAATCAGTAAAATCAAAAAAATTACAGAAGCAAAACGAACGGTTTTCATATTTCTTCCTTAATAATAATATTAGAGCTGCTATTGTCGTCCAGCGTCATTAAAAAAACTGAATCAGGCAAGGTATCCCCAAGAAGCTTTATTATATCATTTTCCGTCATTTCCAAAAGCCGAATTTCGCTCTTGTTGAATGCTCCGTCAATTATGACGGGGTGAGAAAGTCTATCGCCCGAATTTTGTTTTTTTATGAATGAAAGCTTTCCGTTCTGCTCAAGTATGCAGTAATCGAGGTCACGTATGTCGCCAACGCCGAAAATTCTCATTTCGCTCAAAAGCTCGTTTATTGAAATTCTGTTTTCCCTAAGCGTTTCCTGCAGCAGCTTTCCTTTAAAAATGACGAAAGCCGGCTGACCCTCTAAATAAGATTTCAGCTTATTCAGCTTATTTTTCGCAAATGATATAATAACCTCCAGCGAAACTATAAATAATATAGGTATAACCGCATTCAAAAGCGGAATATCGGGGTCGTCTATGGGCATTGCGGCAAGCTCTGATATAAGAAGAGTGCTTATAAGGTCGCTGACGTCCAGCTCCCCAATCTGCCGTTTTCCCATAATTTTCATTGATAAAGAGAGCAGTATATAAACGATTATCGTTCTCAGGAAAATTGAAGCCATAAATTTATCTCCTCATAATAGATTATTTGAATAGCGCAAAAAAACAATTCAAAAAAAATTGAAAAAA
>JAZSBB010000041.1:0-18049 GCA_045602185.1 Eubacteriales bacterium | reverse complement strand
CTGCCGCTACCGCCCCCGGAACTCGTGAGCGCAGCAACAAGTGAAATTCCCAGCGCCAACACCAGCACACAAGATACTATTATTACTATCTTTTTTGCTTTTGTTTTTTGCAAATTTTCACCTACTTTCTATTTGATTTTTCTTAAATATGCTTCTTAATTGCCGACTTTTTTTCTTTTGTATATCCTTATATGCAACGGAATCAAAAGGTTCAAAAACTTTTTTATCTAAATTAAATACATCGTTATCATTCAATAACGACAATGCTTCAATCATATCATCAGAAAAATTAGATTCGGAAGCTTCGTTTCGATTTAACATAGCCAAACTTGCGAGATTTCTCGAAAAAGAACGTTTAGTTCTTCTAACGTCCAAGCCTCTTGAATAAGAATACCACGCATCTAACACAGGCTTGTCCGGCTGATCGTGTATTCTAACACGGCGTATTCTTCGCCAAAAGTCCATTTCTTCAGATTCTACATTATTGTTATCATTCACAAATGATACGATATCTGTAAAAAGCTTATTTATAAACTCACGGCGCAACGACAATACTTTATATAACCGCAACAAATCTCTGACTGTATGAATGTCGGTGTTTTCTTCCGAACGGTACAACTGTGAAAGACCTTTTACTTTTTTTTCCTCAAAATCATAGCAAGAGATAAAATCAGCAAGATGCAAGTAAAACTTTCGTTTAGTTTCAAACTCTAAATTCAATACCACCGTCACAGGCGGCAAAATTCCTTTTATCTCTTTTTCAATTCTCGGATTATTGTCACTATTAATATTACAAGATAACAAAAGTTCTTTAAGTTCTTCTTTTAATTCCTCGTTTTTACCATACTTGAGATACCACTCAATACGGCCAACCAAACAACCGGTTTTAAAAGATTTCAATTCATATGCTTTTTCATAAACAAATTGGTCGTAACGAGATATTAAACCTCGTTCTCTCCATAATTCAAAAAAGAAACCTTTAAAATTCATTTGAATGACCTCTTTTGCTTTTGAATAAGCACGAAAAAAAACACAGTTTGATTTTCTAGAACCGAGCGCTATATAGTCAAGGTCAAAAAATTCATCCTTGCGGCTCGTAATCCAAGTATGCTTCCATATCTCACGAAAAGAGGTCACCAAATGCTTTTCAAGACTCTCGTCTGAAAACATTTCCATCGGTTTTTGAATTATATTAGTATGAAATGCGTAGTCAATACGGTTTTCAGCAATTTCCAAAATCTCAAGACCGTAATAATTTAAAATTTCTTTTATAGCATTGTATGAAACTTCTATAGCTCCGTAAAGTCCATTCAGAACAAGCGACCTCGTTCTTAACTGAACCTGAATCCTCGGTGTATCCTTATTCGGTATATAATCCGTTATAAATACATCGAAATTTTCTGCATAGGTTAAGCGATTAGAATACATTCCGCAAGATATTGCCGCTCCGAATGCTCCGACAGACAATCCAAAGAATTGAACATCTTCCGCCATATTTGATAGCTTTAGCTGTTTTAATTCTCTTAAATGCGACAAAAGGCCTAAAATGCGCTCATCTTTTGTATCAACGTCATCATCAACCAAAAACACGGAATAGTATAATGTATCTACGTGATGCGATACCGCTTTTTCCTTAATAGAAAAATAAAATTCTTGCTCTTCTGATGTGAACTCTTTAAAAATTGCTGAACGTTCTACAACACCGAGCATTTTTAACTCCTTTTAGTTCTCAAACAAGATTTTGAGAACTATTTTTTTATTTAAAAATCCTTATTTTTCAAAAGTTTTTCCCGTTTTATGTAAGAGGCGTATTACAACTGCGCCCTTAATGGACGGTTTTATGTATTTTATTCGACCTGTTCAGCAAGAACTTCGCCGGTTTCTTCATCGATTTCAAGTTCATCATAATCGAAAATATCTTCCTCGACTTCATCGGTAAGCTCTTCAAGCTTTCTTTCAAGTGCAACGTCCTTAAGCTCTTTCCAAAGCTCAAAACATTTCTTTTCCGAAATTTTGATTTCCTCTACGTCAAATCTACCATAATCGTTCTGTTCGCCAATTACACGAACCTTATGGAACATATATTTCTTTTCAAAATTGGAAAGAAATTCCTTTACGGATATTCCCGAGACCTCAGGAAAATCCGTTGTCTTAATCTTTACAGGCTCGTAATTAGAACCTACGGAAAATCCGTGCGTCTTTCCGTCACGATAATCTACAAGATAAAGCTTGATGTTATCGTACGTTACCGATTTCTTACCTTCCGTAAAACTGCCTTTGCTTCTGACTGCGCCAATGAGAATCTTTTTCATTCTTTTACTCCTTATATTTATTTTTTGTCGGATACATTTTTTATTTTTTGACCTTGCTCGCAAGTCCAAAAAATAAAAAATGTTATTCAAATAGACTCCGTTTTACCGAATGTCCTATTTAAATAACATTATAAACTTCGAAGCTGAAAATTATTGATTTTTTTATATTGCATTCTAATAAAAAATGGTGTAAAATATACTTATATTCAAAAAGAAGGAGGAAAAAATGAACAGACTTACGCTTGATTCTGACGTTGCGCTTTTGTCCGGTGTTGGTAAAATTAAAAAAAATCAGCTGAATAGGCTTGGAATTTTTACCATCAAAGATCTGCTTTTTTATTTCCCCCGTATTTATGAAAACAGAGGCGATATACGCAGTATTTCGGCCGCTGACTTGGATATTCCCTGCTCTTTTGTTTTAACCGTAGCCTCTGAAACAAAAAGCGTTGCTATAAAAAGAGGACTGACCGTTTCAAAATTTAGAGCCTTTGACGATAGCGCATCGGTTGAGGTCGTATTCTTTAATTCCCCGTTTGTCAAGGATATATTCCATACCGGCTCAACCTTTCGCTTTTTCGGAAAACTTGCGGCATCAAAAAACAGAATACAGCTGATAAATCCTAAATATGAGCCGTTTATTTCGGGAATTCCGTTACCAGATTTCGTCCCGATTTACCCTCTTACCGAAGGTATAACGTCAAAATTTATCGACAAGCTTATTTGTGGAACGATTGAAGACGTACTGCCATACGTTGACGATCCGCTTGACGAAAACATAAGACTCAAAAATTCTCTTTGCTCTCTGTCTTACGCAATAAAAAACATACATATACCAAAAAGCAAGGACGACTTGACCGCCGCCATACGCCGCCTGGCGTTTGACGAAATGCTTTATTTTGGGTTGGGAATAGCAAAGCTCTCTCAAAGAAAAAAAAGCTCCGAGGGCATAAAATTTTCTCCTTGCGATATCACTCCTCTTTTAAAAGACCTTCCGTATCAACTGACAAACTCGCAAAAAAATGCGGTTAACGATATATATAAGGACGTTGTTTTTACTGATTCTGACGGAAAAATTTCGCCTATGGCAAGAATTCTTGTGGGTGACGTTGGCTGCGGAAAAACTATATGCTCGGTTATAGCAATATACATAGCCGTAAAATCCGGATTTCAAGCATCGCTGATGGCGCCTACCGAAATCCTCGCACGCCAACATTTTGCGGATTTAACCACCCTGCTTTCAAGGCTCAACGTGAGAGTCGGTCTACTTGTCGGTTCGCTGAAGCCTAAAGAAAAAGAAAAACTCTACGCCGAAATCACTAACGGTGAAATTGACGTTGTCGTTGGAACACACGCACTTATTTCGGATAAAGTTGATTTCAAAAAATTAGGTCTGATAATAACCGATGAGCAGCACCGCTTCGGTATAAATCAACGTGCGGTCTTAAAGGAGAAAAACAGCTCGGCTCATATGCTGGTTATGAGCGCAACGCCCATACCGAGAACCCTTGCTCTCACTTTTTATAACGACCTGGATATATCGAGAATAACCGAAATGCCAAAAGTCAGAATTCGGGTTGAAACCTTTGTGGTTGACGGTTCTTACAGAAAAAGGCTGAACGCTTTTATCGAAAGTCAAGTTAAAAACGGCGGTCAATGCTACGTTGTTTGTCCGGCAATTGAGCCTAGTGACGAGATATATGAAAGATTTTCCGCAAGCGATGATTCCATTCGTTTTTACGATTCTTCAAAACCGGTTAAGAATATCAAAAACGTGCTTGAATACACAGAAAAATTGAGGCAGAGTCTGCCAAATCTCAACATATCCTTTTTGCACGGCAAAATGAAGACAACCGAAAAAGACGAAATTATGGCGGCTTTTTTGGAGAAAAAAATTGACGTTTTAATTTCAACCACCGTTATAGAGGTCGGCGTTAACGTTCCCAACGCTTCGCTGATGATAATAGAAAATGCCGAGCGCTTCGGACTGGCGCAGCTGCACCAGCTCAGAGGCAGAGTCGGCAGAGGCACAAGAAAATCCTATTGTGTTCTCGTTGAGGGCTCTAGGTCAGAAAAATCGACCTCAAGGCTAAACGTTATGAAAACCACCTATGACGGATTTGAAATTGCCGAAAAAGACCTTATGGAAAGAGGTCCGGGTGACTTTTTTGCTTCCCTTTCCGAATCGGATTCTTTAAGGCAAAGCGGCGGATTAAGCTTTAAAATGGCTTCTCTTTCGACAGACCCGGCACTTATGGAGCTTGCGTTTTTAACCGCAAAAAGTATCATCACAGAAGACCCTGAGCTTACCCAGCAAAAAAACGTACTGCTGAAAAAAGAAGTCGATTCGTTCTTAAAAGCAGACTTTTCAACAATATCATAGTTAAAAGGAGCTAATATGATAACACAGCCATTGGCAGACAGAATGCGCCCACAAAATTTTGACGAAATTGCGGGACAGTCGCATTTAGTTTCCAAAAACGGAATACTCAGAAGACTTTGTGACAATGGGCGAATACCTAATATGGTTTTTTTCGGTCCTCCCGGCACAGGAAAAACAACGGTCGCTAATATTATAGCTTCGTATTCCGGAATGCAGCTTTACAAGCTTAACGCAACTACGGCATCACTATCTGACGTAAAAGAGGTAATTTCTAACACAGATAGCTTATTTTCCGATAACGGTACGTTGCTTTATCTTGACGAAATACAGTATTTTAATAAAAAGCAACAGCAATCCTTATTGGAATTTATGGAAAACGGCAAGATAACCCTAATAGCCTCTACCACGGAAAATCCGTATTATTGCGTGTATAACGCTCTGCTCTCACGCTCATCGGTTTTTGAATTTAAATCGGTCACACCCGAGGATTGCATACCGTCACTGAAGCGAGCAATATCAATTTTAAACTCTGACTTTAACGATACCAAAACCGCAGAGGACAGAGTTCTTTTGGCTATAGCCTCGGCGGCAGGCGGTGACGTCAGAATGAGTATAGGAATACTTGAAAATGCCTTTTACGTGTCGGATAAGGAAATAACCCTTGACGTAGTAAAAAGTCTTATGCCTTCGGTTGTAGGACATTATGACCGAGCGGGTGACGTTCATTACGACCTGCTTTCCTGCCTTCAAAAATCAATTCGAGGCTCCGACCCAAGCGCCGCAGTTTTTTATCTTTCAAAAATTTTGGCATCGGGCGATATTCTTTCCGCTTGCCGAAGACTTCTCGTTATTGCCAGCGAGGATATAGGAAATGCCTATCCGTTAGCCGCCGCAATTACTTACGCTTGTGTAGAAAGCGCAAAAGCTCTTGGAATGCCGGAAGCGGCTATTCCGCTTGCAAACGCAGCTTGTATGCTCGCAACCGCACCGAAATCAAATTCTTCTTATATGGCGTATCACAAGGCGTCTGAGGACGCAGCAAAAGGACTTGGAATTCAGATACCTTCTCATCTGCGTTCCCCGATGTTTGAAGGATACGTGTATCCTCACGATTTTGAAAATCATTACGTTGCTCAGCAATATCTTCCTAACGATTTAAAGGATAAGAATTATTACGAATTCGGCACCAGCAAAACCGAGCAAGCAGCAAAAGCATTTTATGATTTTATAAGAAGTAATTCGAAAAAACAATCCGATACTAACTGAAAAATACACCGGTTACGTCATTTTTAGATATTTCTTGACAAATTATTATTAATTTGATATAATGAGTGTATATTATAATTCATTTAACATAACAAAGTACCATTGTTTTCTTCGGAGGCAATAATGATATATCATTTTATACTTAATCCAAGATCCGGACGCAAAAGAAAGTATCAGCATCTTGAGGATGCTATCAAAATCGAATGCAAAAAACGTGCGCTAAGTTACCATATATATTACACAACCTGTCCCGGTGATGCAACGGAATACGTTGCGTCTATGGTAAGAATTTCTCAGGACAAGCAACGTTTTATCTGTATAGGCGGTGACGGCACGATAAACGAGGTCGTAAATAGCGCACCTTGTAACGAAAACGTTGAATTTGGTGTAATTCCGAGCGGCTCCGGAAACGATTTCATAAAGAATTTTACAAATACAGAAACGTTTGCCAACATAGAAGCACAGCTTGACGGCGAGGTTATGTCCTTTGATGCAATAAAGTGCAACGACACCTACTGCATCAATATGATTAACATTGGGTTCGATTGCGCCGTAGCCAAGCTTGCCTCAAAGCTTAGAAATTTCTGGTTTATTCCCGTAAAATCCTCTTATCTTGTCGCATTATTTATTACCGCATTCAAAAAAATAGGCACGAAAATGAAGCTTATCTTTGATGACGGCACGGTTATAGATAAAACGCTCACTTTGACCGCTATAGGAAACGGTAGATATTGCGGCGGCGGCTTTTGCTCTAATCCAAACGCTCTTCTTAGCGATGGTATTATGGATATTTGCGCAATAGATAAGGTTTCGATTTTTAAGTTTGTTTCGCTGGTCGGCGCATACAAAAAAGGAAAGCATTTCGATAACGAGCGAGCAAAGAAGGTTATGTCGCTCCGCCGCGAAAAGCATTTCAAAATGGAGTTTTACGAGCCGGTTCCCGTATGCATTGACGGAGAGATAAAAGGCGCAAAAAACATTGATTTCACCGTTGTACCAAACGGTTTCAAGTTCGTTATACCGAAAGGCAGCGAATATAAGTACCGCTTTTAATAATCTTTGGAGTAAATAATGAAAATATTTGACAAAAGACCTTTAAGCTTAATACTATGTATTCTGCTTGGGGCTTTTGTCATTTTTTCTTTCGGCAGCGATATCTTTAAGCTTATTTTGATTTTGTCTTCTATTATAATTCTTTTCCTTTCATTCTTTTTGCGCAATATGATAAAAGTCAAAAGAATACTGATTATTTCGATATCCTTTACAATTTTAGTTGCATCGGTATTTTCTCACGTATATTTTGATTTATGGTACGATGCATATAACCGTTTTCCAGAAAGATGCGAAATAAGCGGAAAGGTAACCGAGATTGATTTTGAGGGCGGAAATAAAACCCTCATTCTTGATTGCGACAATATAAACGAAAAGCCCTTTTCGTCATATAATCTGAAGGTTTTGCTTGATGAGGCCAATATAATCAACGTGACAGTTGGAACGGAAATTAAATTTTCCGCAAAGCTCCTTCAATTTGAGAATACCGGAGATTTTGATTCCGCTTTATACTATCGCTCTAAAGGAATAGCTTGCCTCGCAAATGAAATAGAGGATATCGTTATATTTGGCTGCGATGAAGCTTCTTTATATCAAAAAGCACAAGAATACCGTCTTTCCCTTTCACGCAGACTGGTTAACTATTCCGATTCCGGGACGGGCGGTTTGCTCTCTGCGCTCATTCTTGGTGAAAGAGAGTATCTTGACGGAGAAATTAAGCTTGATTTTTCTAGAACGGGATTATCACACGTCCTTGCGCTGAGCGGTATGCATCTTTCAATTCTTTGCTACGCCTTTTCAAAAATGGCAGCCATTTTCGGACTTGGAAAAAGAGGGTGTAAATTCTTTGAAATAATTTTCGTGTCCTTGTATATGATTTTAACCGGATTTCCTGTTTCCGTTGTACGAGCCGGTTTGATGGTAATTTTGGCATCACTGCTGTTTTTAGTAGCGAGGTCACGGGATTCGATTACGAATTTGCTTCTTGCGGTAACTATTATCTGCATTTTTGAGCCCTTCTCAGTATATGACGTATCGCTGTGGTTATCCGCTTTTGCAGCGCTGGGAGTTATTGTTTCATACGAGTTGTTCGAAAAAATCAAATTTCTGCAAAGAAACAGGCTTCAAAAAGTCCTCGCATATTTATTTTCAAGCTTCTTTGCTTCCCTTTTCGCTATTATTTCAACCCTCGCAATAACCGCCTTCGCCTTTGACACAATTTCAATTTTTTCTCTGATAAGCACCATTGCATTCACACCTTTAATCCTCGTATTCATGTATCTCGGAATCTTCTTTTTGATGTTTTGCGGATTGATTCCTATGGGAAGCGTTGTAACCGGTTACGGAGATTTTTTGACAAATTTAATAGGAAAGCTCTCTTCTCTTAGATTTTCCCTGCTCTCTACTGAGTCAAGCGTAACACAAGTATTAGTAATTTTTGCAACAGTTTCCCTTTTCCTCTTTTTCGTCCTTGATATCAAAAAGAAAAGACTTGCCGCCGCTACGCTGACGATAATGTTCGTATCGGTAATTGTTTCTTCCCTCGTCTTCACGGTTTCCAAAAACGATAAATTTGCATTCAAATACAATGAATTTGACGGCGAAGAAAGTCTTTTGCTAAAAAGCAACGGAGAAGCCTCACTCATAGCGGTTTCGCTCTCTAATGTTACTTCGGCGTATGAAACAGTCATTTACTTAAAAGAAAATCAAATACTCTATCTCGACAATCTTATAGTGCCGCTATATTCGCCATACTTATCCGAGGCTATAGACGTCATAGTCGGCTGTGTTGCCACACGGAATATATTTTTAAAAGCTCCCGAAAATCAGGACGAGGAATACGTTTTACGTGATATTTTAAGTAATTTAAAGGATTTTAGAACCTCCGTTACCATATCCGTTTACGAGGAAGCTATTCCCTTATCGGATTTCAACCTCTTTCATATATATTCCGACTCAGAGGGGCACTGCGCTTTCACGGTTCTTTACGAAGATAATTTTTACAGCTACGTCACCTCGGATATGCTCGATTCAAAAACCCGGCAATACGCATTCAAAATTATGAATAAAGCTAATACCGTTATTGTCGGTGAAATGGGTTCAAGTAAAAACAATGCGGATTTTATTTACAAGCTTGAAGGCGAAACGAAAATCCTTTATAACAATTCAAAAAAGGGCCTATCCGAAGAAATCCTGAAATACTATCAGAATCGCATATCGGTAGACCCAAACGGAACTGTGGATTTATACGTTGAATAAGAATTCAACGATATCTCCGTCCTTCATAATATATTCTTTTCCTTCGCTGCGAAGAAGACCTTTTTCCTTAACCTTGTTTCTATCCCCTTCACGAACGAGATCGTCAAAGGAAACGACCTCGGCTCTGATAAATCCTCTCTCGAAATCGGTATGTATTTTACCCGCCGCACCGGGAGCCTTGGTCCCCTTCGTTATCGTCCAAGCACGAACCTCCTTAGGCCCTGCGGTGAGAAAGCTGATAAGACCGAGCAGTGAGTATCCCGACTTAATAAGCTTGTCAAGTCCGCTTTCTTCGATTCCGAGGTCGGAGAGGAAGGTAGCCTTTTCCTCGCCCTCAAGCTCGGCAAGCTCCGCTTCTATTTGCGCACTGACAGCAATAATTTCACTGCCCTCGCTTTTTGCGTGCTGAGTCAAGGCAATGTAGCCGGGATTATTGACGTAATCGCCGCCTACCTCGTCCTCGGTAATGTTTGCAACGTATATAATTGGCTTCAAGGTCAGAAGCCTTGATTCCTCAATCTGAGCCGCTTCCTCGGCGGTAAGGCCGAGCGCACGAGCGCATTTGCCTTCCTCAAGTCCCTCTTTTACCTTTTCAAGAACCGCAAGCTTTTCAAGCAGCTTTTTATCTGCTTTTGCCGCTTTTGCGGTTCTTTCAATTGCTCTTTCCACAATTTCAAGGTCCGAAAGTATCAGCTCGATATTGATAGTTTCAACGTCTCTTAGTGGGTCAACGGTTCCCTCAACGTGTATTATATCACCGTTCTCAAAGCAGCGAACAACGTGTACAACGGCATCAACCTCTCTGATATTTGCAAGAAATTTATTTCCGAGGCCCTCGCCCTTTGACGCTCCACGAACAAGTCCAGCAATATCAACGAATTCAATAACTGCAGGGGTGAATTTTTCCGGCTTATACATCTCTGCAAGCTTATCCAAGCGCTTGTCCGGAACAGCCACGATGCCAACGTTAGGATCTATCGTGCAAAACGGATAGTTCGCAGATTCTGCGCCCGCATTCGTAAGAGCATTAAAAAGGGTGCTTTTTCCAACGTTTGGAAGCCCCACGATACCAAGTTTCATTCTTATCTATTCTCCTTTAAAAGTCCTTTGTTTTCAAGGCTTTTTTATCTTCAGCATTTTGTATTATACCATATCTATACCGCTTTTTCAATAGCTATGCGACAAATTATTGGCTAATTATAAAATATATATTTATGTTCGCCTTTTCCTTCTAAACGAAGCTCTGGAATTTTTTTAAGATAACGAACTTCAAAACTAAACGTTAATTAGATTTTTAATCACCTTTTAATCAAATGCGACAAAAAAATTCATAAAAAGTTCTTGACTTTATCTCTCCGCTTCTGTATAATTAAATTGTTAAGATTTTAATGTTTTTAACAAAGTTAATATTTTCGGGAGGTTGAAATGGACACTAAGCTTTTGATTGTAGACGACGACGTTAATATTTCCGGAATGTTGAAGCTGTATTTCGAAAACGAGGGATACAAGGTCAAGACGGCGAATGACGGAATTGAAGGCCTTAACAGCTTTAAAATTTACGAACCGGATCTTGTTCTTTTGGATATAATGATGCCTAAGAAGGACGGCTGGCAGGTATGCCGTGAAATCAGAGAAATATCCTCAAAGCCGGTTATTATGATAACCGCTAAGGGCGAAATATTCGACAAGGTGCTCGGACTTGAACTTGGAGCAGACGATTTCATAGTAAAGCCTTTTGATATGAAGGAGCTTTCCGCAAGAATAAAGGCGGTTCTTCGCCGCTACAACGCTCATACGAAAAAGAATGACGAGGAAGTAGTTAAATTCGAAAACATCGAAATCAGCCTTCAAAAATATGAGCTGAAGCTTAACAGTAAGGCTATCGACATTCCCCCAAAGGAGCTTGAGCTTCTTTATTTCCTTGCTTCAAACTGCAACAGAGTTTTTACAAGAAACCAGTTACTTGACAAGGTGTGGGGCTTCGATTATCTCGGTGACTCCAGAACCGTTGACGTCCACGTAAAGAGATTGCGTGAAAAGCTTGAAGGCATATCGGACAAATGGTCGCTCAAAACCGTTTGGGGCGTTGGCTACAAATTTGAAACCTTAATTTAAAATAAAACAAAATCAGCGAGGCGCATTGGTGTATCCTTAAATGAGAAAGCACCGATTTGCCTCGCTGTTTTTTTGTAAAATTAAAATTTAAAGGTAAGTTGCGACAAAGAAACTCCGGTTGAAGGAATTGCGAGCTTCTTGCACTTGAGTGCGTCTTCGCCAAGACCTTCTATTCTATCGGTTGCCAAGTCAACCTTGCCCTTTTTCTTAGGAAGCTGCATTATCTGAACGCCTGACGCTGTTCTCGTGCTTTTTTCGGGTATCAAGGAGCTTTTTATAAGCATACCCTTCCCTGCATCGCTGCGAATGAATATGTTCACCGGCTTGTTACCCTCGTAAACGGCACCCGCCAGAGGCGATGCAGAGGAATACGCACCGGATATCTTGCGGCGGCGGGATTTGGAGTCGTAAGCTCCCATAGAAATCTTTGCGCCCTTGCCGTTTTCAAAGATATAAACCATATGATGCTCGGGAATCATTTCGTAAATCATTTTACAAGATACCACGTGCTCGTCATCATCCATTGACAGTTTCGTGGGTATATAATCTCCCATATGTGAAGCCTTGCAAAGCTCAAAATCAGCAACTCTTGCTCGGTAAATCTGCGCTTTATCCGTAAAGAACAGGACGTCACCCTTATTATCCGTATCCTCCTCGTAGATAATAAAGTCGCCTTCCTTCAGCTTATGCTCGTCAGTTGCTCTTGCTGCCTGCATCGAGAGCTTTTTAAAGTAACCGCCTCTAGTCATCACGAGTCTGCAATTGTAATTTTCAAAGAAAAGATCCTTTGTGGGAGAGGTTACCTGCTCTTTTTCGATAAGCTCGGTCTTTCTCTGCTTTGCGTAGCTCTTTTTAACCGCTTGTAGCGAGTCAATAATGTACTGCTTGAGCTTAACGTCATCCTTGAGCGTTTCTTTTATCTCATCAATTTCCTTGCGTAAATTTTCAATTTCCTGAACTCGGTTGATAATATATTGCCTATTAAGATTTCTCAGCCTTATTTCCGCTATATATTCTGCCTGAACCTTAGTAAGATTAAAGCCTTTGCAAAGGTTGGGAATAACGTCTTCCTCTTTTTCGGTGTTTCTGATAATTTTTATTGCTTTATCGATATCAAGCAGGATTGCCGCCAAGCCAAGCAATAAATGCAGCTTGTCCTCTTTTTTGCCGAGGTCAAATTCAAGTTCTCTGCGAACGCACTTGGTTCTGAATTTAATCCATTCGAGCAATATTTCCTTTACGCCAAGCTGATAAGGCGTCCCCTCAACGAGAATATTGAAATTACAGTCAAAATTGTTTTCAAGCTCCGTTGCGGCAAAAAGCTTTTGCATAACGAGCTCTGGATTCGCATCCTTTTTTAAATCAAAGGTAAGCTTGAATCCACTAAGGTCTATTGCGTCTCTTACGTCCGAAACCTCACGTAATTTTCCAAGCTTTATCATCTCGGTCGCTTTTTTCATTATGGATTCAATGCAAGATGAATACGGAATTTCAAGAACATCTATGCAATTTTCTTTCTTATCATACACGTATTTCGCACGCATTTTGAAGCTTCCAACGCCGCTCTCGTATATTTTACGCATCTGCTCTCTGTCATAGATAATTTGCGCACCGCCCGGAAAATCCGGAGCCTTAATAATGTCAAGAAGCCTATCTATAGACGTGTTTGGGTTTTTAAGTAAGGCTACCGTTCCATCGCAAAGCTCGCCTAAATTAAAGGAACAGATTGAACAAGCCATACCAACAGCTATACCTAAATTAGGCGACAGGAGTATGTTGGGAAACGTTGTAGGAAGAAGTGACGGCTCTGTTGACGTGTTATCGTAGTTAGGAACAAAATCGACTGCATTTTTATCAATTCCCGAAAATAATTCTTGGCAGAACGTATCAAGCTTTGCTTCCGTATATCTGGATGCAGCATACGCCATATCCCTGGAATAATGTTTTCCAAACGAACCCTTTGAGTCTATAAACGGATGCAAGAGTGCCTCGTGACCTCTCGTAAGTCTAACCATAGTTTCATATATTGAAGCATCGCCGTGTGGGTTCAGCTGCATAGTTTGACCTACTATATTGGCGCTCTTTATTTTTTGACCTTTGAGCAGTCCCATTTTATACATCGTATAAAGGAGCTTTCTGTGAGAGGGCTTAAAACCGTCTATCTCCGGAATAGCTCTGGAAACTATAACGCTCATTGCGTAAGGCATATAGTTTTTTTCGAGCGTTTCGGTTATAGGCTGCTCGGTTGCCATCGCTTCGTTTAATTTTGGATCTTCAACTGCTTTAGTTTTCTTTTTTGCCATTCTTTTTACCGTCACAATCTTATTATATTATGCGCCGCAGCACGAATCATTCTATTATAAAGCGCAAGAGAAATCCCTGATGTTTTTGGCAGGGGCGCATAGATTAAAGAAAATTTCTTTTTATCAGTGTCTCTTAAAATTGAGAATAGCCTATGCGCTTGTGAAATTTCATCATTTATACTGCCAAAGGCATAAATTGCAGCTTTCGGCACCGCTAAGCGAAGCTCGTCAATGATTTCATCATAAGCAATAATAGCTATTTTTTGCTTATTGTTTTGGGAAAAATATTTAACAAAATCAATTTCGGTGGGCGCATCGATAAGTACTAAAGGTGCCTTAGGTGCATAATGCTTATATTTCATTCCCGGAGAAATCGCCTTTTCCCCGTCTCTGAGCTTATCGGTAACCGCATCGGCAAGCTTAACGTCTGCTATTTCACGTAGCTCCTCCAACGTAATTTTTCCCGGACGAAGCAGAGTCAAGTTTTTTTCGTCTTCGATTTTAACTATGGTAGATTCAAGACCGATGTCACAAGCCCCGCCGTCTATAATTACGTCTACTCTTCCCGTCATATCATCAATAACGTGACTGGCAACGGTGGGCGATGGACTGCCGGAAAGATTTGCCGAGGGCGCAGCTATAGCCGTGCCTGAAAGTCTAATCAGTTCTCTTGCAATCTCCGATTTAGGACATCTCACGGCAACTGTATCAAGACCTCCGCGGGTTTTTTTCGGAACAGTTTGTTTTGATTTCAAAACAACGGTAATGGGTCCCGGCATAAACGCATCCGCAATTCTGTAGTACAAATCCGAGGTATATGCATACTCTTCGGCGTCCTCCGGAATTGAAATATGGATTATAAGCGGATTATCGGAGGGTCTGCCCTTTGCCTCGTATATATGAGAAACGGCAACTTCATTCGTTGCGTCTGCCCCAAGGCCGTAAACGGTTTCGGTTGGAAAAACAACCAATCCACCGTCTCTTATCGTTTTTGCTGCAAAAAGCAGCTGATTTTCGTCTGGAGAATCGGGGTTCTTTATTTTAACGATTTCAGTCTGCATTTTGCTCTCCCCTCAATCGCTCTGCCGTATCCTGAGCTATAAGATCGGTAATAATTTCGTAAAGATTTCCGTTCATAAAGGCTCCGAGATTGAAGATAGTTTTATTAATTCTATGGTCAGTGATGCGGGATTGAGGATAATTGTACGTCCTTATCTTTTCGCTTCTGTCACCGCTTCC
This sequence comes from Eubacteriales bacterium, assembly GCA_045602185.1. GTDB lineage: Bacteria > Bacillota > Clostridia > Oscillospirales > CAG-272 > UBA1740. The sequence goes on along the minus strand of JAZSBB010000041.1, from coordinate 3,125 downwards.
AACCTGACTTTTTCTGGTAGAGGCGATTTTTTCATCCTGCTCCCTCATTTTCATGTCGTATAGCTTTGAGTAAAGTATTTTCAAAGCCTTTTCTTTATTTTGGAGCTGGCTTCTTTCCTGGTCGCATTCAATAACTATACCCGATGGCTTATGCGTCAATCTGACCGCAGATTCGGTTTTATTTATGTGCTGACCTCCTGCTCCGCTTGATTTGCAGGATTCTATTTTTATATCGGCGGGATTTACCTCAACCTCCACGTCCTCGGCTTCGGGCAAAACGGCAACCGTAACAGTAGAGGTCTGGATTCTGCCGTTAGACTCCGTGACGGGAATTCGCTGAACACGGTGAACTCCGCTTTCAAATTTAAATTTTGAGTATGCGCCGTCACCTATAACCATAAAGTTTATTTCTTTGATGCCGCCAAGCTCGGTTTCGTTTAAGGTAACAACCTCAATTTTAAAGCTGTGGGACGCTGCATACATAGTGTACATACGGTATATATCGTACGCAAATAACGCAGCCTCCTCGCCTCCGGCACCCTGACGGATTTCAACTATTACGTTTTTGGAATCGTTAGGGTCCTTTGGCATAAGGAGAATTTTAAGCTCCTCGGTAAGATTCTCTACGTTTTCTCTGTGAAGCTTATATTCATTCTCGGCAAAATCACGCAGCTCGGAATCTAGGGTGCTATCACGCATCATTTCGTCCGAATCTTGCATTTCTTTCTCTTCTTGCCTGTATTCTCTGTATTTTTCTATGATAGGCATAAGCGAACTATATTCCTTCATTAAAGAGGAATATAGCTTGTTATCCGATACAACGCTCGGTAAGGTTACCAGCTGCTCTATTTCTCTGTATCTGTCGTCTGCTCTTTCCAGTTTTTTTAAAAACATATATTCCTCCCTCAATCTATTTTTTTGAGAGAAATAACTATTTTATAAATGCACAGAATGCCTCGTAGGTTGAATATACGTCAGCCTTTGAAACGACCTCGTAGGGTGCGTGCATAGAAATAACCGGAACACCGAGGTCAACGGTTTCTATATTATGGTTAGCGATATACATAGCAACAGTTCCGCCGCCGCCCGCATCAACCTTGCCAAGCTCGGCAGTTTGCCACATAACGCCGTTTTCCTTGAAAAGCTTTCTGATAAATCCGACAAATTCAGCGGATGCATCGCTGGTAGAGGACTTTCCTCTGCCGCCCGTGTATTTGCTCATAGTTGCTCCGCAGGATATCATTGCGCTATTTCTTTTCTCAAAAACATCGGCAAAATTTGGGTCGTAAGCTGCATTTACGTCCGCACTGAGACACTTTGATTTTGAACGGACGACAACCTCGTTCTTTTTGAGATTGCGTGAAATTTCTTTTATTATATCGGTCAAGAAATCAGACTGCATACCCGTAACGCCCATAGAACCGATTTCTTCCTTATCGGCAAGTATGACCATAACGGTTTTCTCTGTTTTTTCTTCGTTTATAAGAGCCGTAAGCGCCGGATATGCGCAAACTCTGTCATCGTGTCCGTATGCGCCGATAAGAGCTCTGTCAAATCCGATATCACGTGCCTTGAAGGCAGGAACCAGAGCAAGCTCTGCGCTAAGGAAATCTTCCTCGCAAATTCCGTATTTTTCATTAAGAATTGAAAGCGCAGTAAGCTTGATTTTGTCCGAAACCTCTTTATCAGCATAAGGCAATCCGCCGATAAGGATATTTAGCGATTCACCGGGGATTGCAGAGCCAAGGGGCTCCGCCGCCTGCTTTGCTCCAAGATGCGGGAGAATGTCGTTTATATAGAAAACGGGGTCTTTTTCGTCCTCACCTATAACTACGTTAACGCTCTCGCCGTCTGCTTTTATAACAACTCCGTGTAATGCAAGAGGTATCGCAGTCCACTGATATTTTTTAACTCCTCCGTAATAATGCGTCTTCAAAAAACCCATTCCGGAGTCTTCATACATAGGAATCTGCTTCAAATCAAGTCTTGGCGAATCTATGTGCGCTGCAATTATTCTTATTCCGGCCTTTTCGATATCGTCTGCGCCTATTTTAAAGGCAACGAGAGCCTTGCCGTGCTGATTAAAATATTTTTTATCGCCAACTGCAATTTTATCTCCGAAGCGATACTCGGTATATCCGGATTTTTTTAGCATTTCTATTGAACAAACCGTAGCTTCTCTTTCTGTTTTTGCAATATCAAGGTACTCGGAATATCCAACGGAATAATCGTAAATTGCCTTGATTTTTTCAGGAGAAGCTTCTTCGTAAATGTTTTTCTTAGTGTAAAAAAGCGACTCCATCATTTCTTGTCCTTTAGTTTTATCTGACATATATATATACTCCTTAAAATTTATTTAATTTTTGAAATTATGCTTTCAACTTGACGTTTAATGTCTTTCGTTTCACCGTTATTATAAACGACAAAATCAGCCTTTTCAAGAAGCTCCGAATCGGGAATTTGAGAATTTATCCTCAAAAGTGCCTCGTTTTTTGATATTTTATCCCTATTCATAATACGCTCGATGCGTTTTTCCTTATCCGATATAACCGCAACCACAAAGTCGCATTCGGCATCAAAACCCGATTCATAAAGAAGCGGAGCATCTACTATAGCACCGATTATTCCTGCTTGTTTTGCAAAATCAATAATATTTCTAACCTCACGAAGAACAAACTTGTGTGACAGTACATTTAATTTTAGTCTTTTTTCTTCGTTTTGGAAAACTATTTTACGTAAAGCGCTGCGGTCCAGCGCACCCGAGGAAGATAATATTTCCGCTCCAAACTCACAAACTAAAGCATTGAGACAATCACTTGACTTTTCGGTTAATTTATGATAAACATCGTCCGTATCTATAACCTCGTAACCGTAGTCAGAAAAGAAGGACGAAACAAGGCTTTTTCCGCTTCCGCTGCCACCGCACAGCCCTATCACTTTTATGCTCACGGTACTCCTCCGGATTAAAAAATATATTTCTTATATATTATAATATAAAAATAATTTTATGTCAAGTTGTGCTTACAAATAAAATTCTGCATGATTACAAATAAAATTCTGCATAGCATGTAATAGCAAATCTAAAAATAAATAATATAATTTAGTAAACGAAAAAAGGAGGGCTT
>JAZSBB010000040.1:0-6044 GCA_045602185.1 Eubacteriales bacterium | reverse complement strand
AGCGTCATAATATTATACAACTATATTTTATAAAAGTCAAGAGTATTTGAAAAATATCTTTATAAATTATTTAATATATTTTTGCTTTGAAAAATTGCTTTAATACAAAAAAGAACTGCCCGGCGCAACAAAAAGCGCCGGGCAATAAGATTAATCTTCCTTACAGTCCTTGTCGCAGGCATCGCAATCGCCATCGCAAAGCTCTACGTCTTCAATTTTTTCTCCGCAAGCCGGGCAAACGAGTTTGTCGGGGTCAAGCGAGTCGTCAAAGCAAACTACCTCACCGCAGGAAGGACACTCGATTTCATAATAATCTGTATCCTCATCATCGTATTCATCGTCATACTCGTCCTCATCGTAATCGTCCGAGTAGTAGAGATCCTCCTCTACGGCGCCGAGATCGTGGTCAAGCTCCTCTATATATTCGCGCAGCTCTGCGTTATCGGCTTCAAGAGCAGTTATATGGTCAGCCATTTCGTCAATAAGCTCAAGCATTTTAGAAATAAGTCTAACCTCTTTCTTGTTCGTATCAAGCTCGTATCCTTCAAGAAGTCCTTTAAGGTATGCAGATTCCTTGCTAATGTTCATAACAAAATCTCCTTTTATTATTGTGGGCTGCTACAAAGAACAGCCACAAATGAAAATTATAAAACGTCAAAACAGAGAGCAAAAATTATGCTCTTTCAAGATATTCTCCGGTTCTGGTATCAACTCTGAGAAGATCTCCCTCGTTAATGAAAATCGGAACCTTAATAACTGCGCCGGTTTCAAGAGTAGCGGGCTTAGTAACGTTAGTAGCCGTATCGCCGCGAACGCCGGGCTCCGTTTCGGTAACGAGAAGCTCTACGAACGTAGGAGGATCTACCGAGAACACCTTTCCCTTGTAAGATATTATCTTACACATCATTTCCTCTTTAACAAAGCGGAAATTATCGCCAACGATATCGTGACTAACGAGCGTTTCCTCCCAGGTTTCAGTATCCATAAAGTGATAAAGGTCACCGTCATCGTAGGAATACTGCATATCCTTTCTTTCAATAACCGCATTTTCGAATTTTGCGGTAGGGTTAAATGACTGCTCACGGATAGTTCCGGTCATTACGTCTTTGTACTTGGTTCTTACAAAAGCTGCGCCTTTACCGGGCTTTACGTGCTGAAATTCGATAACCTGATAAACCTTGCCTTCCATTTCGAAAGTCACACCGTTTTTAAAATCACCTGCTGTTAACATAGTAAATCCTTATCTTTCTTGGCGATTTGTTTTATTGAAAGGGCCGCCGATCCGCCACAACCAAACTCGTAAGAGTGCGACACCTATGAATTATAACACTATTTTACACTAAAATATTAAAATTTTCAAGGGGTTAGAAAAATATTTTTTGATAAAATCAATAAATTTCAATCAAATCCTTTGCAGAATGCGTAAAATTATATACTCCGCCCTTCTCAATGGCTACCATATCCTCAATCCTGCAACCGTATTTACCGGAAATATATATACCGGGTTCCACTGACGTAACCTGCCCCGATTCAAGTCTTATCCCAAAGCTTTTTGGTGACAAGGCCGGCATTTCGTGAACGAAAAGTCCTATGGAATGGCCGAGAGAATGTCCAAACGTTCCCTTGTACTCGGGATAAGAGTCAATGATATCTCTCGCTATCTTATCTGCCTCTCCCGCATCTACGCCTTCCTTTAAAAAGTCTATCGCTGCCGTCTGCGCCATCAAAACCGTATTATAGAGTTTTTTGATGTCCGCATCAGCCTTTCCTATTACGACAGTTCTCGTCATATCCGAAAGATATCCGTCAAGCTTTGCGCCGAAATCCATAGTCAAAAAACCTTTTTTAAGCTTGAGCGGTCTTGGCGTTCCGTGCGGAATGGCGGAAGCATCGCCGGAAACCGCCACCGTATCAAAGGCTGCGCCCTCTGCGCCGAACTTACGCATAGCGTATTCAATTTCAACCGCAACGTCTATCTCCGTCATATTCGGGTTCAACATACCAAGCACGTGTGAAAACGCCTTGTCGGCAATATCCTGAGAAAGCTGCATCTTTTTGATTTCTTCCTTCGATTTTATCTTTCTCAACTCGGAAAGCATATTACCTATAGTAACAAATTTTACAAAAGGATAGGCCTCAACGTATCCCATATACGCCGCATACGAAACGCTATTTCCTTCAAATCCCATAGTCTTGACGGAATTGTCTGAGATAAACGCATTAACGGTTTCCCTTCTGTTTTTTGGCATTACGACCTCAAAGGCCTTGTTTGCCCTTTCCAGCGCCATCTCGTAATATCTGAAATCGGTAACCAGAATGGCGCTGTCGAAGGATACAAGCAAAAATCCGTCCGTAAAAGAAAAATCCGTAAGGTAATGCTGGTTTAATTCATCGGTAATAATTACTGCGTCAATACCGCTTTCGGACATTTTTTTGCGCAGAAGACTTATTTTATCCATTGATTTTCTCCATATAGAATTTTTTCATCGTCAAGGCATCCTCAGATTGAGTTCCGGCAGATTCGCTTATAATCGTGGGAAACAAATTTTCCTTTGCAAGTATTTCAACGAGCGGTCTGTAATCGGGACCGTAAATTTCGTCACTAAAAGTAAGGTGGCGCTTTTCGCCCTTCTCGGTCCACTCTATTCTTGAAAAATGACAATGCAATTTTTTTGCATATTCTGCCCCAAGTTTTCTATCAATTTTATCAAAAACGTTCAAATAATCGTTTTGGGAAACAAAAACGTTTCCACAATCTCTGGCATTCAAGTGTCCAAAATCAACGACCGGGACGAGAGCCGAATCTATTCGGCAAAGCTCTATAACCTCATCAAGCGTACCAAGTTGATTTTGCTTTCCCATAGTTTCAAGCCCTATTTTTATGCCGTGGGTATCAACGGCGGAAAGCGTTTTTACAAGAGTATCTCCGGCAAGGCGCATAGCCTCGTCTCTGCTGATTTTGGCAGCCGAGCCGGTATGAACAACGATTATATCGGCTCCGAGAAGGTGTGCCGCATCTAAGCTGTCAGCAATATATTTTATGCTTTTTAGACGTTTTTCCTCTTCTATTCCCGAAAGCGAAATAAAGTATGGCGTATGAAAGGACATTTTAACACCGTATTTTTTAGCTTCGGCGCCGATTGCCGAAAGCATAGCAGGAGAAGAAGCTATACCGTTTCCGGCTTCGTATTCATACGCATCAAGTCCTATTTGGCTAACGAAGCGAGGAGCGTCCAACGTGCTTTTTCCGCCCCAAATTTTAAATTCCTCGCTATTTCCCCCGGGTCCAAACAACGCTCTCACTTTGAAAAAATCTCCTCGCATTTATTTTTCTTTTTATACCTCTTTAGTATCGGCTTCTCAAGCTTACGTTTAAAACGTGTAAAAAAATCGGTCTTATCCTTGATAGGAGGAACGAGAATGGCTCTTATTTTAGCATTTCTCGCCGCCCACACGTCAGTTAAAATCTGGTCGCCGATAAAAATAGCCTCTGAGGAACTGATTTTCATTTCTTGCATAGCAAGAATTATATACTTTTTAAACGGTTTTTTTGCTTTAGAATATGCCGGAAGCAAAAGCTTTTCATTAAATTTATCTATTCTTTCTTTTTCGTTATTGGAAACGATGGCAGCCTTTATTCCTTTAGCATTCAAGCTTTTAAGCCATTCGATAACCTTATCGGTGGGATATGGGTTCTCATACGGCTCCAGGGTGTTATCAACGTCAAGAATTACCCCCTTGACACCTATGGAAGAAAGAAATTGGGCGCTGGCGATTTCAAAGCTTGAAAAGCAATAATCCGGAACTAACGTAAATTTCATATCTTTATTCCTCGTATATATTGTAGAAAAGCAAATTCAACAAAAAAGCACTTGCGAGAGCAAGTGCTTTTTTGTGTGGCGCGCCCAGGAGGATTCGAACCTTCGACCTACCGGTTCGTAGCCGGGCACTCTATCCACTGAGCTATGGGCGCATTTGGAGCGAGTGATGGGAATCGAACCCACGCGACCAGCTTGGAAGGCTGGAATTCTACCATTGAACTACACTCGCATTTCGCTTTTCAGCTTTTATATATTACCACAAAAATAACCGTTTGTCAATACTTTTTTTAAGTTTTTCTTCGTTTTTTCAGTATTTTTTTTAATAGTCTTTAAAATAAGGTTTTTAAGACATAAAATCCGCCGTTTATTATCAAAATTACTACAAAGTGTTTACTTTTTGAGAAATTTGTGGTATCATTATCATATAACGAAAGATACGGAGGTTTTTATGCCGACACAAAGGTTGAATACGAAAAGAGTTATTTTAGTTGGATTTGCATTTTTTCTTATCACTGCCTTCTGGCAGGCGTATGACGCTATAATTCCTTTAATGCTTACCAACCGTTTCGGTTTGCCGCAAACCGCTTCGGGCGCAATTATGGCACTTGACAACATTTTTGCGTTGTTTATGCTTCCCTTATTCGGCTCACTCTCAGACAAATCAAAATCGAAATACGGAAAGCGTACGCCCTTTATTTTTATCGGAACGCTATGCGCTATCGTTTCATTCGTTGTACTGACTCTGATTGATAATTTTCAGTTAGCGAAAATTTCGGATGAAATAAGGAATATGTATCCTACGAATATTACGGACGTAGAAACAAAAAATGAAATGCTTGAGGCAGTAATCGGAAAAACGCTTGATATAACGCTTTCAAATCCGCTTCCTCTAATTTTGTTTATAATAGCGCTTCTCGTGGTTTTGATTTCTATGGCTACCTTCCGCTCCCCTGCCGTAGCCCTTATGCCCGATATAACGGTAAAGCCCCTCAGAAGCAAAGCAAACGCCATTATTAATCTTATGGGAACTGCCGGCGGTATCTTTGTTCTCGTGCTGGGAATGGTTTTCGGAACCTCAGGCGCCGAAAACGTTTATATGCAATATACCAGCTATATAATTGCAGTTTGCGCATTAATGGCAGTTGCTCTCGCCGTATTTATATTTACTGTAAAAGAGAAGAAATGGAATCGTGAAATGCTCGAAGAACAAGCAATTCTCGACCAAAACTCCTCAAAGGAAGAAACCGTTTCGGAAACGGACGAAAAGCTCCCCAAGGAAAAGCTACATTCCCTTCTTTTGATTCTTGCTTCCGTAGCGCTTTGGTTTACTGGATATAATGCGGTTACTACCAAATATTCCCTATATGCCACTAATATACTTGAACAGAATTTCAATCTTACTCTTATTATAGCGCAGATTGCGGCAGTTATATCCTACGTACCGGTTGGTATTATTGCATCTAAATTCGGCAGAAAAAAGACTATACTTGCGGGTGTTTTAATGCTTGCGGCTGCATTTACGGGCGCTATTTTCATAACCTCCGTTACTCCTCCGATAATAATGTATCTTCTTTTTGCTCTTGCCGGAATCGCCTGGGCAACCATTAACGTCAATTCCTTCCCTATGGTCGTTGAGCTTGCAAAGGGCAGTAATATAGGAAAATATACCGGTTATTATTACACGGCGTCAATGTCGGCCCAGGTTATTACACCTATATTTTCCGGATTTTTAATGGATATGATAAATTACAGAGTGCTTTTCCCGTACGCCGCTGTATTCGTTGTGCTCTCCTTCGTAACGATGTTCTTCGTTCGTCAGGGAAATGCGCAGGACCTTGGCGGAAAAAGCGCAAAAGAGCTTATAAGTGATAATTTTTCAAATGACGATTAATTCACCGCACCAATAAAACGGTATTATCTAATTTAATTAAATTTCACTACAATCGTTTAAGCCATAGAACGAAGCAGTCAATCTTTTTGAGGAGCAAAACGAATGCAAAAACAAACGTTTGAAAGAAAAAGTATATGTATAGATATAATAGCAAGCTGCGTTTGCAGAGATGCGTTCGTCATCGGAGCAAGCTCGGTTGCAGCGAACAAGTATATAGTTAAATCTAATTTCCAGTACAATTCTATACTTTCATATATGTCCGAAATAAACGAGAACCTCGCAGCCCTTGTTGAAGACGATTTTTGCTTCGGCACTCCTTGGCAAAGAAGAAT
>JAZSBB010000039.1:0-3936 GCA_045602185.1 Eubacteriales bacterium | reverse complement strand
CTGTAAACGAAAGCACGCAGCCCATCATAGACGAGGTCACGAAAGCGTTGAAATTACCTATATTTTCGGATTTACAAACGATTTTTGAAAGCGTCATACCGCCCATATCGTTTGCGAAAAGCGAGGCGGGAATTATAGAGGGGTCTATGCCGAAAAGACTGTAAAAGCCCTCGAAAACGGGCGTCAGCCATACGCCGATAGCGGGAGCTACCACTATCATACCGAGCATAGACAAGGCCATCGGGCAAAATAACGAAAACGCCCTCTCAAACTCTTTTCCTATACCTATCTTATTTCCTATAATAAAATCAACCGCGCCGAGGATTGAAAAGACTAAAATTACCACGCTTATAGGACTCATAGTCTGCCTCACCAATTCCTTCCAAACGAAATCCGCCGATACCGCCGCGACCTTCAACCGCTTTCCCGAATTTTTCCCATATCGGCTTTTATACACTGCATTTTACCACAAGAAATAAGAAAAAGCAATAGGTATGAAACAATAACTTCTTCACCGATTAAGCAAATCAACCCGGCTAAGCTATTGACTTTTAAAAATAAATGAATTATAATGTTATTGCCAAACAAACTAAATATACAGAGAATGGGTGTATTTTTTTCTTTAGGGAATAATTATACCTTTTTTGCGTATACTCTCTTTATTGAATTTGATAAAATGCAAATTCCGTATAGAGAGAGTTATATACCCGCTCTGTATATAGTTTGTTTGGCGACGACTGGATTTTGCGTTTTTGTGCGCTGATTTCGGTCGGCGCACTTTTTATTTTTTAGAAGCGGAGAGTAAAAGAAAAACGAAAAATGAACCGCATATAAACGAGTCTGCCAAATAAATTTTACAAAAGCATAATGAAAGGAATTTTAATATGAAAAGAATAGCAACTCTCGTTCTATGTTTACTGCTCACCGCATCGGCTTTTCTTATAAGCTATATTCCCGTTGATTATTCCGCGGGAAAAGGAAACGGAAAAGACGAAGAGGTGAAAACGGTGGAAACACTGTCATCGGTGCTTTTAGGCACTTACAGGCTTTTGGATACGGCTGTTACCCCGACTTCTTATTCGGAAGCTAACGAAGAGAATACGGTATACGAAAGCGTTACTCTATCCGCAGATGCAATCGGAGAATACGACGTTTCTTACGGCTCAACCGACTGCTATTATTATTTTAACTCCAAAATAAAGGTATATATAGATTCCGAAGGTAAAACCGTTTTATCATATAGGGATACGGTAACGACGGTGAACTATTCGTCCCCTCAAGGCTCAAGCTACGTGCATTGTACGTATGACGCCGACCTCTATTTTAACGATGGGGTTTGTGCTATAAAGTATTACGATTTCTCTTTTAACGGGCTTTCCGAAAAAGATATACTTGGAAAATGGATTGACGTCGATTCCATTGACGGAGAGCATACAGCTTTGTTTGATACCGGCATCCAATCCTTGAAGGATTGGCTCTCACTAATAGACAAATACATAACCAATTACCGTAACGAGGCATTTAACGAAAGCGAAAACAAGCTTACTATGAATGAAGAATATCTTAATAAATTCATATTGGACGAATTCAAAATTTCAAGCGAAAATGCTTTTGGTAACAGCTATAATTATAAGTCAGACGACTCAAAGTCGATGGAAATTGATTTATCCGACCGCCACGCTCCCACGATAACGACCAGCGCAGAAAACGTAAGATATACTGGGTCGGTTTATGAAAATGCGGGCGACACGTCCACCGTACAACTATCCGCCCGCTACACTCTATACCAAAAAATAACTCTTGAAAATATCAACAATACCGTTATTGACTTTGACGAAAGCAAAATCGGCGATTTCTACGATTTCTTATTCGGTTAATTGGAGGTTACAATGGCTGGAAAAAACAAACCCGCATCTTCCGTATCAGTTGATGCTAAAGAAAAAAATAATACTATTATCGAAAGAATTTCGGGAATAGTAATCTGTATATCAAACGTCTTAGCAACGGTAGCCTTTTTTATGGGAATAATACGCTTTGGAGGGAAAAGTATTTCTCTGTTCTCTGCCATAAGTATGATACTGTCCGTAATGGATTTATCAAGCAGCTTAAACCCATACGGTGAATTGACGAAAATAATAATCGGAGTTCTTTACTGTATTTTCCTCGCAAAGGCAATTACCTCACTACCCAAGGTGCTTAAAAATCTGATTGCAATGCTAAATCCCAAAATAAAGCGCTCGGAATTTAAATATAAGCTTAGTGAGATAATGAAGTCGTTTTACTCAAATATCACAAATCAGTTTGTTATAATCCTGATAGGCAGCGCACTTGGCTCTATGGAATTATCCGTTAACGAAATAGCCTATTTCTCTATAAGTCTTTTCATTTTCGTTTTGGGATATGCCATAAGGCTTCGCTTCTTTACCGATAGTGCCAAGATGTATTTTGCGGAGCTTGCAAAGGTTTTGGTTTATATTTTTGCGCTTGCCTCGGTTCTATATTACGTTTGCGCTCCTACCGTTCAAGCCTGCGTGCAAAACGTAACCGCTTTTGAGGAAATTTGCGCCGACTTAACCTTCAAAGAATTTTGCAGTACAGCATACACGTACTTTATTGAGAATATTATTTTTCTTTTGATAATGTTTATCGTATTGCACTCTTTTAAAAATATGTTTTCTTATACGACGGGAGAGGATTTGTACTTTTTCGAGTCAAAGGGAGCAGCTAAAAAAATCGTTACACTCAGTAGCTTTATGATAATTTGCAGAAGCATAATAAGCATATACCTTCAATCCTCGTCAAGCGTAAGCACGAGTGAAACGATTTCAATAATACGGCACATATTTACGTCAAACAGATTCGACCTTATCCCGTTATTGATTATCGGAATAGGTATGATGATAATGACCTCGTACACAGAAAAATCTAAATCTGCGAAATAATATCTGAATTTCTCAATACACACGAATAAAGCTTTCCAAAAAACACACCGCTCGGTGTGTTTTTTGTTTTTGCGAAAATCCGCGCGAAGGTGCGAAAATTCGGGCAAAAGTTTATTTAAGGTTTAGATAAAGGTGGTATAATATAATCGCACAAGTTAAAAACAAACTCTTTAATTTGAAAATTATCATATCTTTAACTTTTTGCTAACTATTTACATTTGTAATGATATACTATTATAAGAATTACCGACATTGTAAAAAGGAGTTAAAAAACAGGAAATGAGCATTGGCGAAAAAATAAGAAATGCACGCGAGGACAAGGACCTCTCGCAACGGGAAATTGCAGATCTTATCCCAATGAACCAGTCTAATTATTCAAAGATTGAGCGCGACGTGCAGGAGCCTAATCTTGAGCAGCTTCGCCGCATTTGCCAGATTCTCAATCTTGACCCCCGCTTTCTTTTAAAGCTCGACCATTACGAAACGATAACAAAGACGGATCTCGAGCTTCTTCGGGACGCGAAGGAATTTATAAATAAGTATAAAACCACAAAATAAATAGCAGCTTTTGCAAAATTTGCAAACAAAAGCTTTCAAAGAGCGAAAAAAGTCCGACGAAAAGCCTATCAAAGTGAATATTTGAAATTTTGCCCGACGGGGTGCTTTCGGTAGAGCAGTATAAATAAATATGCCTACCGACAGGAAAGGACGAGAAATTGCTAAAATTTCTCGTCCTTTTTTCTTTCGGCGCACAAAACGGGGGCTTGACTTTCCCCTCCAAGTATGATAAAATTTTTCGTGGTGCGGTAATTTAAATAAGCCGCGCTAACCCCCGCCGCGGGGTCCCCAAAGCGCGAAATATTTCCATTTCGTATTCAATTCGGCTTTCGCACCGCAGAATAGGTGCGATAAACTAATTACGCGAGGTATATATTATGAATTTTGACGTCATTATAATAGGAGCAGGGCCCGGGGGTATATTCTCGGCTTACGT
>JAZSBB010000038.1:0-8982 GCA_045602185.1 Eubacteriales bacterium | reverse complement strand
TCTCAAAGCTCTTTATCTGCGATTCAAGCTCAGCCTTAGCTGCCTTTACGCCCTCGTAGGTGGCTTCACTGCCTTCTGCCGCCTGCTTAGCATTTGCAAGAATTAGACGGCGCTCCGAAAAATCGGTAACGTCTTTGAGCTGCTCAACGAAAACGATAAGCGCCTCACTGTTATTTATAAGAGCTTCGATTTCGGACGCAGCTTTAGAAAGAGCGATGTTTGCCTCCTTGACGCCCTCTATGCCCAGAACGTCTCCCTCAGTCTGAAGAATAAGAGCCGCTTCTACTGCTGCCTTTTTACCCACAAAATCAGTTGCAAGAGCTATTTGCGCAACCGAATTAACGTAAGCCTCAGAAGCGCTCTTCGCTCCGTTTGTCGCACTTATAAGAGCGGTGTACAAATCCTTTGCGTCCTTAACTCCGGGGTACTTAGCTCTAGTTTCGCTTATTGCTTCCTTTGCTTCGGCAAGGCAAGCAAGAGTTGCGTCATAATAGGTTGCCGCCTTTGCACGCTTCATTATTTCGAGGAAATTCTCGCATTTTTCAATGTCCTGGGTGATTTTGGCTTGATTATCAATCAAGAAATCAATCTCACCCGCAAGGACTGAGTGCGTATCGTTGTCAAGGTTTTCGTCTATGGTTCCGTCACCGTAAATTTCCATCGCAGCAAAATAGCCGTTATAAAGCTCTGCCCAAGCTACCTCGTACTGCTCCTCCCCGGGCTCAAAGCCTTCCATATCCGCCTTTGCCTTACGCATTTCATTTATCGAATCAATAACAGTCTTTGCGGCAGCGTCAAGCTTCAAATATTTTGCTTCAAATTCGTTATAACGCTCAATTGCATCAGCCATTACAAAATCCGTAACGCCGTCAACAGCTTCAGCGTACGTAGCGTCACGCATAGTATAACCGGATACCGTCTCGTATAAGCTCTTCATATGACCATCGTAGTCCTTGCTTGAAGAATCGTATTCGGACATCTTTTTAATGAAATTTGCGCTATCCTCGGCTATCTGCTTGCACGCAGAAAGCTCAGCTTGATATTTTTCACGGGCAGCTATAACACCTTCAGCAAGCTCGGGCGTCATACCGGGGAACTCACGGATTTCGTCATTTATGGGAAGCTTAGCTTCGTAAGGAGCCATTCCGCTTACCCATTCAAGCCTCGGGTAATACGTATCCTCGGGATTTATTGCGTTAACCTTTGAAATAAACACGTTTGCAAAGGCATACGCTATATAAGAATTTGAATTTTTGATTGCCGCCTCGACTGCGCTAAGCTCGGGAATCTCGGGCGCAGGCTCGAACTCGTACGTATTAACAAGCTCGTTAAGAACCTCGGCAATTCTAACCTTAGTATCAAGGTCGGTTGAGTTCAAATTATAGAGAGCTTCAAGGTCGAGAATAGTCTTTGCCGTTGCGTTGTTTTTATCCGAAAGGTCACGCACGAACGTACCGGAGTAAATATCCACGTTATCAAGATATATCGCAGCGTTCGTTTTTGTTCCTGAGCGCCTAGCATCGATTTCAAGCGAAATTATCGAAGCCGTATTACCAAGCGACATTTTTGCGGATTCAACCCAGCTCTCTCCGCCATCGTCAGAAATTTTGAAAGAATAAACCTTTTCCTCTGCGTCAAACACTATAGCAAATTTATACCAATTTCCCGGAGTAACGCTGATTTCCGAATTAACGTACTCTTCCGAAACGAATGCGCCCGTTTGGGAATTCCAAACGTTATTTGTGATTACCGCAGGGGTATCTTCGCTAAACGTGAAGGTTATCATTTTTCTGTTGGACGAGGTTGAGCCGTCATCGTTTTCGGTTTTCAGTATAACGCTCGCACTGCCCTTAGTTGTGGCGTCATAATAGAAATCGTACGCCGCTATCATGCTGGGAGTATCGGTTTCCACGGCGTATGTAACGAAGGTTTTATTCGTTCCGTATTTTTTCTGCTGTGCAGTTTTGGCCAAAATGTCAATGAAAAGCACCTTATTACTTGCACCAGCGGGGTCGTCTACAACGCTGACGATAGTCTGCTCTTCGCAACAGTCAGACCACTCACCGTCCTCGTAATCGTCAGAAACGAAAATCGGTAATTCATAAAATTCGAGTATATCCTCGATTTCATCTATACCTTCAACTGTGAAGGTATCCTCTGCCGATACGGCAAAGAGCGCGCAGGATACGAGAATGGCTGCCATAAGCAGTACACCGAGAATCCTTTTGGTAAATTTCATACGCTTCTCCTAACTTTGCATAGTTGCAATCAAAAATATTTTTACTTACAACAATTATACCATTTTGCAGAGAAAAAATCAACTCGTCAATATAGCAAATTTTCTTCAATATTTTTGTGGTTTTTGTACAATATTCTAAGCATCGAATAAGTGAAGGCTTCAAAAAAGAAAATTAAGTCGAAAAAGCAAAAATATCAATATCAAAAATCGCAAATCAAAAATCGCAAAACAGACTAAAAAATTTGCCACGGGTACGCACTAAAATGTTAATTTTTTTAAAAATCTTCATTTATTTATTGATTTTTCGACAAGTATATGCTATAATTAATGTTAAACTGATTTTTCTAAATATTTTTGGGTATTTTACCCCGCAAAACTGACGAAAGGAAAACGCCGATATGGGAAAAAGCATTTACACCTATTACAAAGAGCGCCTTATCGAAATAGGCGGAAGCAGCAAATGCCTTTACCTCAAAAACGTAGTTCGCCGCAGCGCCTATGACGTTGGCAAAATATTCGAAGGCCGTGATGCTAAGGTTGCCGAGCTGTGCGATTTTTTATGGTCCAAAAGACGTTTTCCGCTCCCCCTTATTTCGCAGAAGGAAAAAAAGGAAATTGCCGAAAATCTTGACGTACAAAATAAAATCGAACGCAGATGCGCCGTTTTGCCCGAGGACGCTACGCAAGAAGAAATAGAAAAAATCAATCAAAAAAACGATAGAATACGCCGTGACGAAATAAACAGAGCCATCGAAAGCGAAATTTCAAAGATAAAGGACTTAAAGCGAGAGGTCGAGGAAATAGAAAAGGAAACCGGAAGATACGAGCTGTTTTTGGGTTATCCCTTCGTTTTCGGTGTAATCGGCCAAGGAAGCAACAAAACTATTATAAAAGCCCCTCTGCTTCTTTTCCCCGTTAAAATCGATATACCCGATGAAAGTACTGCCGAAATACGCTTCCACGAGAGCGAAAAAATCAGAATTAATCCCGCTTTGGTATATGCGTACGCTCAGTCAAAGCGAATGAACGTTGAGCATCTTGAGCTTGAATTTGATTCACTTGACGATTTTACCGACATCGAGGCAATAGTCAGCTATTTGAAGGAATCTCACGTAAAAATCAACGTATCACCCTCGAAAAACGTTTTTTGCTACGCAAAATTCAAGGAGCCTGAGGAGAAGGGTGAGCTTTCCGTAAGGTACGGTGCCGTTCTCGGAAGATTCCCCCTTTCAAACTCGATATACAGCGACTATTCCCTGCTCGAAAAGAAGAAGCTGACAAACGATGCCATTGACGAGCTGCTTAGGACTCGCAAGATTAAGCAAAAGAAAGCGAAAAAAGACAAAAATCCCCGTAAGAGCTACGCCGTCAAGATGCTTGACTATGCGCAGTCGGAGGTTGTGCGTAAAATTGACGAAAAGGGCAATATGGTTATATACGGCCCTCCCGGCACAGGAAAATCTCAGACTATAGTCAACGTTATTACCGATGCTATCTCTAAGGGCAAACGGGTGCTTGTCGTTTCTCAGAAGAAGGCCGCTTTGGACGTTGTTTTCAACCGTCTTGGCGTACTTAACGAGAAATGCGTTTACATAAATGACGAGAGCAAGGAAAAACGTAATTTTTATGAAAAATGCTTCTCTGCGCACAACAAGGAAATCGCCGCAGAGCATACGGATATAGCAGCTCTCGAAAACGAATATGACGATATTGCGAGAAAAATCGAAAAGGAAAAGGCTCAGCTTGACAAAATTTACGAGACACTGAACAAAAAGAGGCCCTTTGGGCTTTCCCTCTCCGAAATGTACGCCTCATCGTCTATGATATCGAAAAATTCGGCTGATTACGGAATTTACACAAAGCTCATTGAGAACCCCGAAATTATGACGCTCCGCTACAAAGAGCTTTCCGAGGCGCTTTTCTCAATAAAGGGTCAGGAGCTTGAAAAGCTTTATTACGATTTCATTCAGTCTAAGGAAAAAAATCCCCTTATCGACCTTATGCGCTCCGACATTGATATACTCACGCTCAGCGAGGTAAAGGGTACGCTTTCCGAAATACAAAAATCAAGGAAGGGATTTTTCAATACCGCAAAGTATCCCTACTACCGTCACGTTTTGGCTTATTATAAGGAGCTTTCCTCTGACGAGGCCTTGGATTTAATCGTTAAGCTTGAGGCGCAGATAAAACACCCCGGTAAGCTTTTTAACGGAAAAATAAGAGCTGAAATCAAGGAAAAATTTATCGAAACACTGAATGCAGTAGACAAATTTGCCGAAGAATATAAGTGCCTTTTGCGCATTCTGACCGAGGACGGTTATATTGCCGTTATAGATAATATACTGAGAGGCAACACCTCGTATATCAAGCTCGTTTATGATGCGCTTGACAGTTATATAGCTATGCGTGACATAACTAATCTTCTGAGCAGTCTTGACAACGGAAAGATTGCTATTCTCGATTTCGCTTACAGTATAAGCAAAAGTTATCAAAATTACGTTGAAATAATAGAAAAAATACCAGAGCTGAGAGTTTACCACGAGCTTATAAGCTACGAGGAAATTTGCAAGGAAGAGCTTTCCCTTACCGTTGATTACCAGAGCATTCGCTCAAAGATAATTAAGTTAAAGGAGCTTTTGCTTGACATTTCTCAAAGAATCGCCGAAGCTAAATCCTCGGCAAATTACGCTCAGCTTTATAATAGCGGAAAGGACAACAAGGACTATCTTTATCAGATTTCGAAAAAGCAGAAATTCTGGCCTATAAGGAAAACCGTAGAGCTATACGGTCAGTATATTCTCGACCTGCTTCCCTGCTGGCTGCTTTCTCCCGAAAACGTTTCCCTTATACTTCCGCTTACCAAAAATCTTTTCGATATAGTTATATTTGACGAGGCCTCCCAGGTCTTTATCGAAAGCACTATACCCACAATCTACAGGGGTAAAAACATCGTGGTTGCAGGTGACTCAAAGCAGCTTCGCCCCTCTACTGCGTTTATGAAAAGATATATGGGCGCTGATATTGATTTTGAGGAGGACGTTTCCGTCCAGGCGGCTCTTGAGGTGGATAGTCTGCTCGACCTTGCGGTCGCAAGATACGAGAGCGCAAATCTCACCTATCATTACAGAAGCCGTCACAGTGAGCTGATAGATTTCTCAAACAGTGCCTTCTACTCGGGCAGTCTTCGGATTGCGCCGAATACGTCAAAGAATACCGCCACACGCCCGATAGAAAGACACAAGGTCAGCGGCAAATGGGTTGACAGAAAAAATCTCGCAGAGGCAAAGAAGATTGTAGAGCTTCTCTACGATATTTTCAAGACGAGAAAGAACAACGAAAGCATAGGTATTATAACCTTTAATACCGAGCAGCAAAGCTGCATTTCCGACCTCATAGATAAGGAAATATCGAAATCGCCCGAATTCCGCTCTTATATGATAAACGAGCGCCGCAGAGTTGAAAACGGCGAGGATTCAAGCATTTTTATCAAAAATCTCGAAAACGTTCAGGGTGACGAGCGGGATATCATTATATTTTCTATCGGATACGCAAACAACGAGGAAGGAAAGCTTTACGCTAATTTCGGCTCCCTTTCGGCAGAGGGCGGAGAAAACCGCTTGAACGTTGCCATAACTAGAGCGAAGACAAAAATCCACGTTGTTACCAGTATCGAGCCTGAGGAATTAAAGGTTGAAGGAACGAAACACCTCGGTCCTAAGCTTCTCAAAAAATATCTTATGTACGTCAGAGCGGTTTCCTCGTCTAAGGATTCCGAGATTAAGGCCATTCTTTCCGAGCTGAATCCCCAAGAAAGCTTTACCAAGGCATCGCTTACCAAGATAAAGCCTATCGAAAAGCAAATCAAGGAAAAGCTGGCAAAGCTTGGCTACAAGGCGGATATCGGACTTGGAAACGGAAACACCGTTATCACACTTGCCGTATATGATGAGAAGGAAGACAGATATCTTGTCGGTATCGAGCTTGACCGTGACGCTTTCCGCTACTCCGACTCTTCGCTTGAAAGGGACGTTTATAAGCCTATGTTCCTTGAGTCAAAGGGCTGGACAATACTGCGAATTTGGTCAAGAGATTGGTGGCTGTATCCCCAAAAGGTGATAAAAGCCATTACCGAGGCGGCAGAGGCAAGTCGCACAAAGACAAAATAGCAACAAAACGGAAAATAAGTTCCGCCGGCAAAAAAGCCACTGTCATTTTCAGCAAAAAGAAACAACAAAGACGAGCCGGGGCATTGTATAATACAGCGCCTCGGCCTATCTTTTTAAACGTCTTTTCCCTCATTAACATAACAATAAGTTTTTTCATCGGAGGCAGCAGTGAAACGCCTATTCGTTCATCTTAAAGGATACGTAAAGGAAACAGTGCTCGGGCCGCTTTTCAAAATGTTTGAGGCTGCGCTTGAATTAACCGTTCCCCTGGTTATTGCGGCTATAATAGATAGCGGTATAAAAACGGAAGACAAATCCTACATAGTTAAAATGAGCTTGATTTTACTCTTGCTCGGAGCTGTGGGACTTGCATTTTCCGTTACTGCGCAATACTTTGCCGCAAAGGCATCGGTAGGATACGTTACGAAGCTCAGGTACTCTCTTTTTTCGCATATACAGACGCTCTCTTACACCGAAATAGACAAGCTTGGCACGTCCGCTATGATAACACGTATGACCTCGGACGCAAATCAGGTTCAGACCGGGCTTAACCTTACGCTCAGGCTTTTGTTAAGGTCGCCCTTCGTGGTTTTCGGCGCTATGATAATGGCGTTTACCATTGATTTCGATTCTGCTTTGACCTTTCTTGCGGTTATCCCTGCGCTTTCGGTTGTGGTTTTCGGAATAATGCTCATCTCCATACCGCTTTATAAGAAGGTACAGACGAGACTTGACGGAGTTGTCGGAAAAACGAGAGAAAATCTTTCGGGCGCAAGAGTTATCAGAGCCTTCTGCAAGGAAAGCGCCGAGGCTGAGGATTTTACCAAAAAGAGCGATAATCTTACCGCAGTTCAAAAATACGTGGGAAAGATATCCTCTCTTATGAATCCCCTCACCTACGTGCTTATAAATATCGCTATCGTGTGGCTGATACACACCGGAGCTCTTGAAATAAATTCGGGAAATCTTACTCAGGGCGAGCTTGTCGCACTGTATAACTATATGTCGCAGATACTCGTTGAGCTTATAAAGCTTGCGAATCTTATAATAACGATAACTAAGGCTCTTGCCTCAGCTTCGAGAATCAACTCGGTCTTTGATATAAAATCATCGCTTTGCGAGGGAAAAAATGAGTTTGGCGAGGATACGGATACCGCCGTTGAGTTTGCGGACGTTTCCCTTACCTATTCCGGCTCCGCCGAGCCTTCTTTATCAAGGGTTTCCTTTAAGGTAAAACGGGGCGAGACGGTAGGAATTATAGGCGGAACGGGTTCGGGAAAGTCAACTCTTGTAAATCTTATCCCCCGCTTTTACGACCCTACTGACGGCGCAGTTTTCATAAACGGAGCCGATGCAAAATCCTATACCGAGGCGGCTATCCGAAAAATCGTTGGCGTTGTTCCGCAAAAGGCAGTTCTCATTAAGGGTACGGTGCGTGACAATATGCGCTTCGGAAACGAAAGCGCCTCGGACGAAGAAATTATTCGTGCCATAGACACGGCTCAGGCCTCCTCCGTTGTTCTTGAAAAGGGCGGCCTTGACGCTATGATAGAGCAAGGCGGCAAAAATCTTTCCGGAGGTCAGCGGCAAAGGCTGACTATAGCGAGGGCGCTTGCCGCAAAGCCGCAAATTCTTATTCTGGACGATTCAGCCTCTGCGCTCGACTTTGCCACTGATGCAAAGCTGCGTATGGCTATACGGAATATTGAATGGAAGCCTACGGTATTTATCGTTTCACAGAGAGCCTCCTCGATTATGTACGCTGATAAAATTATCGTTCTTGACGATGGAGAGGTTCTTGGAATAGGCGCTCACGAAGACCTTATTTCCTCCTGCCCCGTTTACAAGGAAATATACGATTCTCAGTTTTGCGGAGAGGAGGGATATCAAAATGGCAAATAATAAAAAGTCCTCCACCGTAAAAAAGGTTCTGAGATATATCGGAAAATATAAATTTCTATTCCCCTTCACTCTTTTGTTTGCGGCAATAACCGTTGCTCTGACGCTTTACGTGCCTATTCTGATAGGTGATGCTATCGACCTTGCAATAGGCCCTGCCCATAACAAAATGAGCGAAATTTCGGATAAGCTCCTTACCGCTATAATTCTAATAGGCGTTACTGCGCTTTCTCAGTGGATTATGAGCGCCATAAATAACAGAATAGCCTATCACGTTTCGGCTGACGTCAGAAAGGACGCCTTCAAAAAAATCGGAAAGCTTCCCTTATCCTACCTTGACACGCATTCACACGGAGATATACTCAGCCGTACCGTAAACGATACCGAGCAATTTGCTGAAGGTCTGCTTCTCGGATTTACGCAGGTGTTTACCGGTATTCTGACCATTGTGGGAACGCTTGGATTTCTTGTATGGATAAGGTGGCAGATAGCCGTTGCCGTGGTTTTACTTACTCCCCTTTCGCTTTTTATTGCAAGGTTCGTTTCAAAAAAGACCTTCAGTATGTTTAAGGAGCAGTCCGCCGCAAAGGGCGAGCAAACTGCGCTTATAGACGAAATGATAGGCAATCAGAAGCTGGTTTTGGCGTTTAATTACGAAAAGAGAGCCATTGAAAGATT
>JAZSBB010000037.1:0-5423 GCA_045602185.1 Eubacteriales bacterium | reverse complement strand
CCCTTTGACGCATCAACGTGGCATACCGAGGCTCCGGCCTTTGCCGCAGCTACGGTCGCCCCGCCCGTATAAGCAAAAAGATTCAAAACACTGACGCTGCGGCCGGCGCTTTTGATTATCTCGCTAAACCAATCCCAGTTTGCCGCCTGCTCCGGAAAAAGCCCCGTATGCTTAAAGCCCATAGGCTTTATTCTGAACTTTAAATCTTTATATTCTATTATCCAGCTCTCAGGCAATCTGTTTTCGCTCCAAGAACCTCCGCCCGAGCGACTGCGCTTATAGCTCGCATCTGCTGTTTTCCAAAGAGGATTCTTCTTCTCGCTTTTCCAAATAACCTGAGGGTCCGGGCGAATTAGACTGTATTTTCCCCAGTATTCAAGTTTCTCTCCGTCAGATGTATCTAAAACCGTATAATCCTTCCAAAAATTAGCTATCCACATAAAGCTACCTTCTCTGATTGAAATATTTTTCAAGAGCTGAAGCTCTTGAGTTTGCGTGGCATATCGCTATCGCTATTGCGTCTGCTGTATCGTCAGGCTTTGGAGGTTTGGGCAAACTTAAAAGTGAGGTAACCATACTTATAACCTGCTGTTTTTCAGCTTTTCCGTATCCCACCACAGCCTGCTTGACCTGAAGCGGCGTATATTCGCTGATTTTTACACCGAGCCTGTGCGCAGTGCAAAGTATAACGCCCCTCGCCTCCGCTACTGCGATTGCGGTAGTTGCATTTGTGTTAAAGAACAATTCTTCTATAGCCATTTCATCGGGATGATATTTGCCTATCAGGGCTTCCATATCCTCGGCAATCATCAACAATCTGCGTTCAACGTCAGTATGAGCAGGAGTCGTTATCGCACCGTATGCAATAGGACGCATTTTTCCCTTTTCTGCTTCTATAATTCCCCAGCCTACTATTGCAAGACCCGGGTCAATACCAAGTATAATCATTTATTCACCAAAAAAATACATTTTTATTTAGGATAGTATATCACATTTTGCAGTGATAGTCAATCAAATTATCCAAAATATATAAATAAAATTGCATTTTAAAATAAAAATATTTAAAACGTTTGTCGTTCTCTGTCTTTACAAATTGAGTTCAGTGTGATATAATACTCATATATTTTATTTTGTGTGGGTTTTTATGTCAATAATTAATTTAAATGTCGGAAATACCGTACAGCTAAAAAAAAAGCACCCTTGCTCTCAAGATTTATTTAAAATAACAAGAATCGGCAGTGATATAAAAATCGTTTGTCTTGGGTGCGGCAGAGATTTGATGATACCCAGAGAAAAGCTCGAAAAAATGATAAAAAACGTTATAAGGAATGACGAGGAATAACAAATGTTTTACTATTTATACGGAACTCTCGAAATAAGCGAGCCGGGGATATGCGTTGTGGACTGCTCCGGAGTCGGATACAAGCTTACAACGAGCCTTATTACCTCAGAGCTGCTTTCAGATAAGCTCGGTCAAAAGGTAAAAATATTCACTCACCTTGCCGTTCGTGAAGACGGAATTGAACTTTTCGGATTTGAAAGCATCGAAGAACGGGAGTGCTTTAATAAGCTCATAACGGTAAGCGGAGTCGGCCCAAAGGCAGCTATGAGTATTCTCTCTATTATGACACCTGACAATTTTGCTCTTTCGGTTTGCACGGAAGATATTAAGGCTATTTCAAAGGCTTCCGGTATAGGCTCAAAAACCGCAGCAAGAATAGTTCTTGAGCTTAAAGACAAGCTTTCCGCAGAACTATCGGAATACAGGGGCAAAAATTCCGGTATATCGAAAAGAGGAATTACGGCTCCGCCGATTCTTTCGGGAAATCTTCAAGAGGCTACTGAGGCGCTTATGGTTCTCGGATACGATAAGTCCTCGGTTTCATCTGCAATATCCGGTCTTGACCCTAAGCTTGACACGGGCGAAATAATCAGACTTGCTCTGAAAAAGCTTGCGAAATAACGAGAGGTAAAACGCTTTATGATGGAAGAAATCAATGAATTCGATTATGAAAACCGAATCATTTCAAACGAATATGACGCAAACGAAGACGCTGAGGTAGAAAACTCTCTAAGGCCTAAAACTCTGTCAGAATACGTTGGTCAGATAAAAGCAAAGGAAAATTTGAAGGTTTACATAGAGAGCGCAAAAATGCGAGGTGAATCTCTCGACCACGTCTTATTATACGGCCCTCCCGGACTCGGAAAAACCACCCTTTCCGCAATAATTGCAAATGAAATGGGCGTGAAGATACGCACAACCTCCGGCCCTGCGATTGAAAAGCAGGGAGATTTAGCCGCAATACTTACAAATCTTTCGGACGGTGACGTGCTTTTTATTGACGAAATTCACCGTCTTTCCAGAGCCGTAGAGGAAATACTCTATCCGGCAATGGAGGATTATTCGATTGATATAATAATAGGAAAAGGCCCGAGCGCACGTTCAATAAGACTCCCCTTGCCTAAATTTACGCTTATAGGAGCGACAACGAGAGCCGGTCAGCTGACGACTCCTCTGAGAGATAGATTCGGAGTTCTCTTGAAGCTTGAGCTTTATACTCCCGAGGAGCTTGCCGATATAGTGAAGCGCTCTGCGGATATACTGGAGATTAAAATTACCGATGACGGTGCGTACAGTATAGCGTCACGCTCCAGAGGTACGCCCAGAATAGCTAACAGACTGCTCAAAAGAATACGTGACTTTGCGCTTGTAAAGGGTGACGGAACGATTACTACGGATATTGCAAAATTCGCCCTTGAAGCCTTGGAAATAGACGAGCTGGGATTAGATACCATTGACAGAAGAATGCTCGAAGCTATTATAAAATTCTATGGCGGCGGACCCGTTGGCCTTGAAACCCTTGCCGCAACTATAGGAGAGGAAGCAATCACTATAGAGGACGTTTACGAGCCTTATCTTATGCAGATAGGCTTCCTCGCAAGGACTCCCAGAGGGCGCTGCGCAACACGACTGGCTTATCAGCATCTTAATATTGCTTTTCCTCAACAAGAAAACAAAAATCAACTAAGCGGACAAGGAAATATTCAATTTGATTAAACAAAAATACCGCCTGCCTTTACTATAATCAATCGGCCGGCGGTATTTTAATTTTATCTTAATGCGTCAATAGCGGCTTTTCTGTCCTTAGCGTTAAATACGGCGCTGCCCGCAACGAGAACGTTAGCTCCCGCAAGAGCCGCTTCCTTTGCGGTTTTCTCGTTTATTCCGCCGTCTACCTGCACGTCAACGTTTAAGCCTCTTTTCGTTATCTCGGCTCTTAGCGCCCTGACCTTATCAAGACAGAAAGGAATCAAGGACTGCCCTCCGTATCCCGGTTCAACGGTCATAATAAGCACCATATCGCAATCGTCAAGGTAAGGATAAACCGACTCTATCGGTGTGTTCGGCTTTATCGATACTGAAACCTTTTTACCCCGTTCCTTAATCATTTTTATGCAAAGAGCTGCATCATCGGTTGCTTCAAGATGAAAGGTTATAAGATCTGCGCCGGAATCAATAAAGCGATCTATGTATCTTTCCGGCTTTTCTATCATAAGGTGAACGTCAAGAAACATATCGGTCACCTTTCTTAAAGATGCAATTATCGGGAATGCAAAAGACATATTCGTCACGAACATACCGTCCATAACGTCAATATGAGCCATTTCCGCTCCTGCGTTTTTTATGTCTTCAACCTCTGCACCGAGCTTTGCAAAATCGGCAGAAAGAATAGACGGTGAAATTTTTACCATAGTATTAACCTTCCTTAATAAATATAAAATTTGTGACGATATAAAAAACAACGCATAATATAGTAAAGAGGCTTTTAACTATCGTTTTTAGCCCTGAAAATAATGACAAAAAAATGACGAAGACATCGAAGAAAAAGGACGTGTGATAGAAATCCGTCATATTTTTTGTCGCTGGATTGGCGCCTTATTTAAGGCGCCTTATTTTTTTGTTATGAGCGCTACTGCGTGAGCGCTTATACCTTCCTCTCTGCCAGTAAAGCCGAGCTTCTCCTCAGTTGTGGCTTTAAGGTTTACGGAGGAAATATCGCAGTTAAGAACGAATGCGATATTCGCCTTCATTTTTTCAAAATACGGAAGCAGTTTAGGACGTTGCGCTATTACGGTAGCGTCAATATTTCCTATCGAATACCCCTCGTTTTTCATTATTTCATAAACGTATGATAAAAGCGAGAGGCTGGAAATACCTCGGTATTTCTCTTCGCTGTCGGGAAAATGCCTTCCTATATCGCCCTTTCCCATAGCGCCGAGTATTGCGTCCATAACGGCGTGTAGAAGCACGTCAGCGTCAGAATGACCGAGAAGCCCTTTTTCATACTCTATATCAACTCCGCCTATGATGAGGCGGCGGTTATCTACAAGACGGTGAACGTCATAGCCGTGACCTATTTTAAAATCAATCATTTAGTTTCTCCAAAAGATACTCAGCCAAGGCTACGTCCTCCGGATGAGTAATTTTTATGTTGTATGAGCCAACGTTTGTCATATAAACCGGCACACCCGCTCTCTCGAACAGAATATTATCGTCCGTAATTTCCGTGTCGTTAAAATCCACGCAGGATATCAGCTCCAAATAACGTCCGTACGGAAAAATCTGAGGCGTTCCCGCAAGGCGTAAATCACTTCGTTTTTCCGTATTAACGATAAAGCCCTGCTCATCAACTCTTTTTACGGTATCGGTAACTATAGAAGATGCGCTAGCAGCGCCGTATTTTATTGCGTCAGCAACGACCTTGCTTATATCGCTCGGTAAAATCAAGCATCTTGCAACGTCGTGCACAGCAACGAAATCTACGCAAAAATCAATAGCTTTAAATCCTAAAAATGCAGATTCTGCTCTGGTTTTACCACCCGAAACCGTTTTCCTAAGCTTTGTAAACGTTTTTGACTTAAGGCCGTCAAAAAGAGGAATCTCGTCTTCCTTTAATACCAAAATTATATCGGTTACGTCAGGGCAGCTCTCAAACGCAAGAAGCGCTCTATAAAGCACGGTTTTTCCCTTAATAAGCATTTGCTGCTTGGTTATGACGGAACGCATTCGCATTCCGCTTCCACCAGCCAAAAGGATTGCACATACTCTTTTTTTATCCATAATTCACCGCCTATTTTCTGTAGTAAACAAAATGAACGGTTATGATACGCAAATTCCCGTCTTCAAGCAGATTCGGCCCTTTGATAACAACGCCGTCACCGCTCATAAGATTACTTGCTTCCAAATCGCGAACCTTGCAAGAAAAAATTCGCTCTCCCGATGAATCTACGATAAATTCATCTCCGTGCAAAGCAAGAGAGCCACCTCGCCCGATTACGTCCTCGTTTCCGTTACGATGCTCGGTTACGTATTTTATTGCCTGGCCGTGAAGCGATTTTGCTCTTTGCAGCTTAAAGGAATA
>JAZSBB010000036.1:0-18717 GCA_045602185.1 Eubacteriales bacterium | reverse complement strand
AGAATGCTTTCTGCTGATTTGAAAAAAGACGTTTTCAGTAAAATTTATGCCGAGAACAGCTTTATAATATTGGATATCACGTCTGTTGGACTTAAGCATTTCGATATTTCGATAGACAAAATCTCTCTTTTTACCTCAACTAAAGTATCACGCCCAAATCTCCCGGTTATAGAGAAGGCGCTCGGTTTTTCTCCTAAGAAGATTGACCCCTGGGACCTAAGTCCCGAATACATCAACGATGCAGTGGAGCGTTATGCATCGCAGCTCGCCTCTGTTTTTCCGTCAGGTAAAATTATATTTACAGAGGTTCTAAACGCCAGAGAATACGTAACAAAAAGCGGAACTTTGGCAGCTTTTGCAAACGGACCGGAAATTAAAAAGAAAAACGCCTTCCTTAAGAAGATACAGAAAATGCTCTGCGAAAAGCTACAGGAGCACGGCTCACCGGCACACTTCATTCCTATGCCGGAGGGCGTTCTTGGCTTTGAGGCTCACAAGTGGGGAAAATATTCTCTTCATTTTTGTGATGAGTATTATGAATATCTCCTTCGCGCATACGATACGGTATGCTCCGAATACTCCGCCGAGGATACCGCAGAAATCATATCTGAGCTTAAGACTGCGTGCGAGAGCCGATTTGCGACAGTCCGAGAGCGAGCACTTGCTACTGCTGCGCATTTATCGGAAAGCGAAGAATTGAGGTCGCAAATTCTCCGCACTAGCGAGCGAGAAAATGCTCTTAAAAGTAAGCTTGACGGACTGTGTAAAAAGTACAAGACCAAGGACCTTGAAAAGTACGTAAGCCAACTCGTCCGACAAAATAAACGGCTTAAAAACGAGTTGAACGGCACACGTGCATCGATTTCATTTAAGGTAGGACGCTTTATCACCTTTATTCCGAGAAAAATATTACGTAAAAAATAATTTTGTCACAGTACTATTGACAAGAAGAAAAACAGCAAAAAATGAGGCAGAAAATTCTCTGCCTCATTTTTCGTTATGCTCATACGTGCAAAGGCGCAGTTTTTGCTCAATACTAAACTGCTTATTATAAAAAGCGTTTTTTATATCCTTGTACGTTTATTTATTTTCCCTCGATAAGAGCCTCTGCAATCTGAATTGCGTTCGTTGCAGCACCCTTTCTTACCTGATCTCCGCAACACCAGAGGGTAATGCCGTTTTCGTTTACGAGATCCTCACGGATTCTTCCGACAAAAACAAGATCCTGGTCTGACGTTACGAGAGGCATAGGATAAAGCTTGTTTTCGGGATCGTCATAAAGCTTACAGCCGGGGCATTTTGCAACCGCTTCCTTAACCTCGTTAACCGAAAGCTTTCTTTCCGTAATTACCGTTGCGGAAATAGAATGTGAGCGAACAACAGGAACACGAACGCAGGTGCAAGTAACCTTAAGGTCGGGATTGTGCAAAATCTTTCTTCCCTCGTTTTGCATCTTCATTTCCTCGGTAGTATATCCGTTATCGAGGAATGAGCCTATCTGGGGTATAAGGTTCTCTGCAATCTGATACTGGAACACGGAGGGGGTTATATCGCCGCCATTAACGAGAGCGGCGGTTTGGTCACGCAGCTCAACGGGACCGGCAGCGCCTGCACCGCTGGTTGCCTGATAGGTAGAAGCAACCACTGCTTTAATTTTTGAAAGCTTATTAATTGCATTAATAGCAACGAGCGTTATGATGGTGGAGCAATTTGGGTTAGCAATAATGCCCTTTTTGTTGTTCCTGGCATCGTCTGCATTTATTTCCGGAACTACGAGCGGAATATCGGGATCCATACGGAAAGCGCTCGAATTATCAACGAACGTTGCGCCTGAATTAACTATATCCTCAGCGAACTGCTTTGCAACTGCGTTTGAAGCCGCTCCAAGAACAATATCGCAGCCCTTGAATGCGCCAAAATCGGCAAGCTCTATAGCTATTTCCTCGCCCTTGAACGCAACTTTTTTTCCAACACTTCTTTCACTTGCAAACAATCTGAGCTTTCCTACGGGGAAATTGCGCTCTTCAAGCACCTTAATCATTTCTCGGCCGACTGCGCCGCTTGCTCCGAGAATTCCTACATTATAAAGTTTCATTTATTTTTACCTCTTAAATCAAAAATCGTGAAGAACTCTTATAGCCTTCTTGAAGTCCTTATCCTCTACGCCTACTATTATATTTATCTCGTCAGCACCCTGCTCAATAAGTCTGATATTTATGCCGTTATCACCGAGAGCAGTAAATATTCTTCCGGCAATACCGATATTTGCCGTAAGATTTCTTCCAACTACGGCAATAAGGCTTATTTCGTTGGTAATAGTAACTGTATCGGGGTCGATTTTATCCTTTATCTGCGATATGATGTTGTGTATATTGTGAGCCACGTCATCACCTGCAACGATAATCGAGAAGGTATCTATGCTTGAAGGCACGTGCTCTATATTGATGTTCAAGTCCGCAAAAATCTGCAAAGCCTTAGCTATGCAGCCGGGCTCCTCGTTCATTCTGCTCTTAGCAACGGTAATAACGGTATAATTTTTCTTTCCCGAAATACCGGTAATAGGACAGGTTTTCGCAAGTTCCTCTTTATTTTCCTCAAAGCTTTCCATAATAAGAGTGCCGGGAGCCTCGATATCCTTGGTGTTCTTAATATAAAGGGGTATGCTCTTACTTCTTACGGGAAAAACGGTTTCCTCGTGAAGAACGTCCGCACCCATATAGGAAAGCTCACGAAGCTCAGAAAACGTAACTCTGTCAATAGGTCTCGGATTATCAACTATTCTGGGGTCAGCGGCAAGAATACCCGAAACATCCGTCCAGTTTTCGTATGCGGTGGCATTCAGAGCGGCAGCCGCTATAGCTCCCGTTATATCAGAGCCGCCTCTGGAAAAGGTTTTGATATTTCCGTCAGGCGCTGCGCCGTAGAATCCGGGAAGAACCATTCTATTGTAGGTTTCGCCTATCTTTGCGAGCTTCTCGTAAGATTTTTCAAGATTTGCCTTTCCGTTATAATCGAAGATGAGCCAATCTGCGCTATCTACGAACTGATAGCCGAGATATTCTGCCATAATCCTTGCGCAAAAATATTCTCCCCTTGAGGCTATATAGTCAACGCTGGTCTTCTTGGAAAGACTGCCGGCAAATTTTTCAAATTCTTCGGCAATAACGTTGTCAATCTTACAATAGTCGCATATCTCCTGATATCTGAGTCTGATTTTTTCAACAAGCTCGTCATAAGGAGCGTTATATTTGATATGCGCACGAAGGAGATACAAAAGGTCTGTTACCTTTATATCAGAACTAAATCTTTTACCCGGAGCCGATACGATTACGATAGCTCTAGATGGGTCAGCATCAAGAATGTTTTTTACCATTTCAAAACATTCACCCGTTGCAACTGACGAACCGCCAAATTTTGCAACCTTTAAAATTTTACCTCTCAATTCCTGCAAAGAAACTCTCACCGTCCTCTTTTAATATTTCGTCAGCAATACTGTGAATTTCAGCTACGCTGACGGATTTTGTTATAATATATCTATCAGAACCGCAAATTTCGCATTCAGCAATAATTTCGGCAGGAAAATCCGCCTTAGTTCTTACATAATATTCTTTTTTGACAATCGAATTATCAACGCAAAGCTTAGCTCCCGGAGTCAAAATGTCCCTGTCACCGTTAACAATATCTATGACGTCCTGCGCTACTGCCGTACCTGTAGGATATTTGCCTGCGCCCTGACCGAAGAAAGAGAGCTGACCAACGTTCTGACCTACTAGGGAAATCATATTATTGTTTTTCTTAACGTTCGAAAATACGGAATCCGAAGAAATTACGGAAGGCTCGACATAAGCCGACACAACACCGTCTTTAAGAACACCGGTTCCTATATAGCGAACGGTAGCTCTAAGCTTCTTTTCAATATATTCAATATCCGTTTTTTTGACATTACGGAGTCCAAATACCATTACGTCAGACTCGTCAACCTGAGTGTCGAACGCTATGCTTGACGAAATCGCAGTTTTTCTTGCGGTATCAAGTCCGTCTATATCAGCAGACGGATTTGCTTCCGCATATCCGAGCCTCTGCGCTTCGTGAAGAACGTCCGCAAAATCTCTGCTATCAGATATCATAGCGTCAATAATAAAATTCGTAGTTCCGTTCATTATGCCGAAAACCTTTTCAATTTTATCGCATCTTGTCGCTCTGCGCAAATTGTAAAGCCACGGGATACCGCCTCCTGCGCTTGCGGAAAATCTGACCGTCACGCCGTGTTCCTTGGCAAGAGAAAGAAATTCATCGTAATAAGTGCATATTAAATGCTTGTTTGAGCTTACTACGTGCTTTCCGGCTTTAATAGCCTTAACCAAAAACGTATGAGCAGGTTCAAGTCCGCCTATAGCCTCGGCAACAACGCCGATTTCCTTATCGTTTATGATATCGTCAAAATTAGTCGTGGAAACCTCGCCCAGCTCATCGTGCTTTCTGATATCGAGAATACGTCCGACCTTATAGCCGGCATTTTCAAGTATTTCATAAGCGCCGGTTCCAACAACACCGAAGCCGAGAATAGCAATTTTCATAAAAAAGAACCTCTCTTTTAAAGTTGCGAGTTTTTTGTTTTGTCAGAATGCACAAAATCAATGCAAAAAAATGCAACCAAATCGTCAATTTTAATGTATTTTTTGTCTTTCAGTCAAAAACACTTGTTTTTCAACGAAAAATAGTGTATCATATAAAATGTAAAATGTCAAGAGGGGAAACAAAAAAATGTTTTACATAAGCACAAGAAACGAAAAAATCAAAAAGACGCCCGCACAAGCAATCCTTGAAGGTATCTCCGAGGACGGCGGTCTTTATATTCCCGAATCCTTTGATTTAGCAAAATTCCCTATGAACGAGCTAATCAAAATGACCGAAACCGAAATATCTGCAAAGGTTCTTTCCCTGCTCTTTTCCGGTGGAAGTATGTTTGAGGGTGATGACGGAAAATTTTTATCAGCCGTCACCAAGGCTTATAAAGGAAAATTTGAAAACGAAGACTACGCTCCCGTAGTTAAGGTTGGCGATGCCTACGTTATGGAGCTTTACCACGGTCCCACCTGCGCATTTAAGGACGTAGCTCTCCAGCTTCTGCCGCATCTTATCACCGAAGCAAAGCGCTCTGTAAAAATGAATGACGACATCGTTATCCTTACCGCAACGAGCGGTGATACCGGCAGCGCTGCGCTTGAGGGCTTCTCGGATATTCCCGGAATCAAAATAATAGTCTTCTACCCCAAAAACGGAACTAGCGCAGTTCAGGAAAGACAAATGGTTTCCTGCGCCGGAAAGAACACCTGTGTAGTTGCGGTTGAAGGAAATTTTGATGATGCTCAGAGCGGAGTAAAGAAAATCTTTTCGGAAATCAAGCTTCCCGAGGGAGTCAGACTTTCCAGCGCCAATTCAATAAATATAGGAAGACTTGCGCCCCAGGTAGCCTACTACTTTAAAACCTACCGTGACCTTGTAAAAAGAAACGAAATAAGCTTTGGCGACAAGCTAAATTTCGTTGTTCCTACCGGAAATTTCGGCGATATTCTTGCCGGATATTTCGCTATGCAAATGGGGCTTCCTGTCGGCAAGCTCGTATGCGCTTCTAACAGAAACAATGTTTTAGCCGATTTCTTTGAAAACGGCGTTTATAACAAAAACAGAGCCTTCCATATAACCAAATCCCCGTCAATGGATATACTCATCTCAAGCAACCTCGAAAGACTCCTTTATATGATATGCGGAGTCGAAAAATGCAAGGAATATATGGAAAAGCTCAAAAACGAAGGCAGATATGCGCTTGAAAATAACGAGCTCAGCAAAATCCGCGAAATTTTCGATGCAGGTTACGCAGATGACGAAGATACCTACGCAACAATCAGCGAAGTATATTCGAAATTCGGCTATCTTATGGATACTCACACGGCGGTAGCTTGGAAGGTTTACGAGGATTTTACTAAAAACAATAAAAACGGATTTAAAACTGTTATACTCTCAACTGCCTCGGCATACAAATTCTCCTCCGGCGTTCTTCACGCCTTGGGAATGGAATGCCCTAACGAATTTGACGCTATAGACGTTCTCGCAAAGAGAACCGGCATAACGCCCCCCTCCTCGATAATAAACATAAGAAACAAACCCGTAATTCATAGTAACGTAGTTAAAAAAACAAATATGCAGCAGCTGGTTTCTGGCGTTATTGAAAAGAACAAGGTAACGATAAGAGTTCCCGCAACCAGCGCAAATCTCGGCTCGGGATTCGACTGTACCGGCATAGCGTTTGATAAATATGACGTTTTCGCCTTTGAAAAGCTAAAATCCGGCGTTGAATTTGCGGGATTTAAAGAGGAATTTTCAAACGAAACAAACCTTGCTTATATCGCATATAAGCTCACCTGCGAAAAAATAAATGCATCACCGTTCGTAAAAATAACAAGCGTTAAAACGGATATCCCGATTGCAAGAGGTCTCGGCTCCTCCGCCGCACTCATAGTAGCGGGCGCCTACGCCGCAAATGCAATAAACGGAAACGTGCTATCCGTTCAGGAACTTTTCGAAATATGCAATTCAATTGAAGGACACCCCGATAATATAGCTCCAGCTCTTTTCGGAGGACTGTGCACTTCGATAGTGGAAAACGGAATACCTACCGTTCAAAAGTATAAGGTTTCCGATAAAATATCTTTCACCGCATTAGTTCCGAGCTTTGCAGTAAGCACGAAGGACGCTCGTTCTGTCTTGCCCGAAATGATAAAAAGAGAAGATGCGATTTTCAATATGCAAAGAGTCGCTCTCCTTCCCTACGCATTCGAGCACGGAAGGCTCGACCTTATTCCGCTAGTAACGGACGATAGGCTTCACGAAAGCTACAGAATGCCGCTATACAGAAACATTGATAAAATCAAAGAAAGCGCTTCAAAGCTCGGCGCAATAGCCTTCACGGTAAGCGGAGCCGGCCCGACCTGTCTTGCTTATTCAAAGTTGCCTATTGCAAAAGAGCTTAATAAAGCAATTTCAGATTTGGAAAACGACTGGGTTGCTTACGGACTTACCGTAGATAACGAGGGAGCTAAGGAAATTTATGATTAACAGTAAATATTTGCTTGTTGACAGACAAATTCTTCCCTCGTATTATGAAAAGGTCGTAGAAGCTAGGTCGCTGCTTACCAGCGGAAATGCAAAAGACGTTTCCGAGGTAACGAAGCTCGTGGGTATTTCGCGAAGCACTTATTACAAGTACAAGGACTACGTATTTTCTACAAACTCGGACGTAAACGGCAGAAAAGCTATTATCTCCTTTACCCTTTCGCATAAGCCCGGTATTTTAAGCGAGGTTCTTATAAAGCTCTCCGAATCGGGAGCAAACATACTTACCATAACGCAAAACCTTCCTGTCAATTCAAAAGCCCACGTCGTTCTTACGCTTGACGTTTCGGGATTGAATCAAGAGCTTCAACCTATGCTCAAGGATATCAATTCCATAAAGGGCGTCAGCGGAACAAAGCTAATTGCAATTGAATAAATATGACAAAAAACTAAAGGCTAGCAGTTTGCCAATCGGCATTCTGCCAGCCTTTTTTTACAGAGCGGATTATTTTACAACGATATTGACTATCTTTCCGGGAACGACAATTTCCTTTATTACGGTCATATTGCCTATAGCAGCGGCAACCTTTTCGTCAGCCTTTGCTATTGCAAGGACGGTATCCTTATCTGCATCCTTAGGCGTCATAATTACAGAACGAACCTTGCCGTTTATCTGTACGGGCATTTCAACGGTAGAATCAACAGTCTTTGCTTCATCGTATTTCGGCCATTCGGAAATAGAAACCAGACCTGAATTTCCAAGCAACGACCACATTTCCTCTGCCAGATGGGGAGCAAAAGGAGAAAGAATCTTTGAAAGCGTGGAAAGCTCGGTTTTTGTTATCTTGCCTATATCGTATATAGTGTTTATCGTACCCATCATAGCCGCTATTGCGGTATTGAATTTCATTGAGTCGATATCGGACGTTACCTTTTTTATGAGCTTGTGAATATGCTTTTCAAGCTCGGGAGTCGCACCCTCGCCCTCTGCGATATCTATGAGAGAGAAAAATCTTTCAAGAAATCTCTTGCAGCCCTTAATTGACTGGGTGTTCCAAGGAGCAGATTGCTCAAAATCTCCTATAAACATCTCGTAAAGACGCATAGTATCAGCGCCAAAATCACGAACTATATCGTCCGGATTTACTACGTTTCCACGGGATTTTGACATTTTTTCTCCGTTTTCTCCCAAAATCATACCGTGGCTGGTTCTTTTAAGATAAGGCTCTTTGTTCGGAACTACGTCTATATCAAAGAGGAATTTTGACCAGAAACGAGAATAAAGAAGATGCAAGGTGGTATGCTCCATACCGCCGTTATACCAGTCAACAGACATCCAATATTTAAGTGCTTCGGGAGATGCAAGTGCTTTATCGTTATTAGGGTCGCAATATCTCAAGAAATACCAAGAGGAGCCTGCCCACTGAGGCATAGTATCGGTTTCACGCTGAGCCTTGCCGCCGCACCTCGGGCATTTGCAATTTACCCAGTCAGTCATAAGCGAAAGCGGAGATTCTCCCGTTTCGGTAGGCTCGTACGATTCAACGTCAGGAAGCTGTACGGGAAGCTCGGATTCGGGAACGGCAACCCAACCGCATTTTTCACAGTTAACGAGAGGAATAGGCTCACCCCAATATCTTTGACGGGAGAAAACCCAGTCACGAAGCTTATAATTTACCTTTGCTTCTCCGATTTTGTTTTCGGTAAGAAAGTCTATCATTTTTGCTTTTGCATCTGCAACGTCAAGTCCGTTTAAGAAGCCCGAATTTACAAGCTTTCCGGTTTCCACGTCAGTAAACGCTTCGTTCTGAACGTCACCGCCTTCGACAACCTCTATAATGGGAAGTCCGAATTTCTTTGCAAAATCCCAGTCACGCTCATCGTGCGCAGGAACCGCCATTATAGCGCCGGTACCGTATCCTGCGAGAACGTAGTCGGAAATGAAAATCGGTATTTCCTTATTCGTAGCGGGATTTATAGCTCTTACACCCTTGATTTCAACACCGGTCTTGTCCTTAACAAGCTCGGTTCTTTCAAAGTCGGATTTTTTCGCAGCCTCTGCCTTGTACGCTTCAACCTCATTGTAATTTGAAATCAAATCCTTCCATTTTTCAACGAGGTTATGCTCCGGAGCTATTACCATATACGTTGCTCCGAACAAGGTATCGCATCGTGTTGTGTATACCTTTAATTTATCGCCGGTAGTGGTAGTAAAATCTATTTCTGCGCCAAGGGATTTGCCTATCCAGTTTATCTGCTGAGTCTTAACTCTCTCTATGTAGTCAAG
The DNA here is from genome assembly GCA_045602185.1 of Eubacteriales bacterium. Classification (GTDB taxonomy): domain Bacteria; phylum Bacillota; class Clostridia; order Oscillospirales; family CAG-272; genus UBA1740. The sequence continues at coordinate 9,317 of JAZSBB010000036.1, read as the reverse complement.
CCCATCTAAATCCGATATAAGCCTATCTGCATACTCAGTTATCTTGAGCATCCACTGGCTCTTGACTTTTCTTATTACGGCAGACTGACATCTCTCGCAAACGCCGTTTACAACCTCTTCGTTTGCAAGAACAACCTTACAAGAGGTGCAGAAGTTAACCGCCATTTCCTTCTTATATGCGAGTCCCTTTTCGAAAAGCTTTAAGAATATCCACTGCGTCCACTTGTAATAGCTAGGGTCCGTAGTATTTATTTCTCTTGACCAGTCGAAAGAAAGTCCGAGCGCTTTAAGCTGACTTTTAAATCTTGCTATGTTTTTCTCGGTAACGATCTTGGGGTGAATTTTATTCTTGATAGCGTAGTTTTCGGTAGGAAGTCCGAATGCGTCCCAGCCCATAGGAAAAAGCACGTTATACCCTTGCATTCTTTTCTTTCTCGAAACTATATCGAGAGCCGTGTAAGGACGGGGGTGTCCTACGTGCAGGCCCTGTCCCGAGGGATACGGGAATTCAACCAACGCATAATACTTGGGAAGCGTAAAATCCTGCTTAGCCTCGAAAGCTCCTGCTTCATCCCATTTTTTCTGCCATTTTGCTTCAATACTCTTGTAATCGTAATTCATATTATCAAACCTCGTGGTTATTTATATCAAATTTATTGTCGATTTCCCGAACTATGTCGGAAATATCCTTTTCCGTGTCAGCGGGCATAAGTCTGTCAAGACCGTAAAATTCTCTGGATTCTCTATCAAATATATTAACGATTACGTCACAGTAATCGACAAGTATCCATAGATTTCCACGTTTTCCCTCTACCCTTGCTGCATCTCGCCCAAAAAGACCTATCTTATATACTATTTCATCTGCCAAGGCGGCAACCTGGGTGGAAGAGGCTCCGGTAGCGTTTACGTAATAATCGGTTATCGGACTTTTTTCAAGCAACTCGTATAACCGCACGTCAATAGCCTTTTTCTCTATAAGCAGGGCGACTATAGCCCTTGCAAGCTCTGAAGACGAAGCGTTCTTTAGCGTTTCGTTTCTTTCTTCTGTCATTATATCTCCTTCCCCCGAGCGTAATACGCCGGGACTCTTATTGCGTGTTTTTACTGTTTTTTAATTACAAAACCGTTTTCTGAGTCAAAAGCCCTTCTCTCCTTTGAAAAATAGCTTTCAATCAAAGCCTCGGATTTGCTCTTATCAACGAAATAATACCAAACGCCCGATTCTTTTCGAGCTTCGCCCGGCAGCGTTTTCATATCCAACGCCGCACTTCTTATTCTAAAAAGGTTCTGTATAAAAAACGAAGCGGAAAGCGGACGGTTTACATCGTAAAAGACACCTTCGCTTTTTGCGCCCTCCAAAATCAAAGAAGCAACGTCCCTTGCTTGAAGCAACCTTTCAAAGACTGCCTTTATAAATATCTTTTGAGCGTCCATGCGCTCTAAATCTGCCCGTACATAGCCCTTGCGGTATCTCACGAATCTATAAGCCGTTTCACCGTCAAGATGAATCCTTGAGTTTTCGATTTGGCTTTCATCAATAAGACCGTCAAAGCCGGCCGATGCATCTATATCAACACCGCCTAAAAGATTTATAAAATCCACAAATCCTTTATGTGTTACGCCTATATAACCATCTATGCTTATTCCAAGGAGAAGCGAAACTTTTTCTTTTAAAAAGCACATCGCTTTTTCTCGACCTTCTCCCGAAAAAACCGTATGCGGATATAAGCCGTTGATTTTGCCCTTATATTCCTTAAAGCTAACGTAGGTATCTCTCGGAATCTGAATGATTTGCACGGAATTGTTGCTTGAATTATAAGACACGGTCATAATAACGTCCGTATTTTCGGAAGCGTCATCAAGCCCAACGACAAGATAGGTCAAAACCTTTTTGGAATTAACCGATTCCGTTGCCGCCGCAGGTTCGGAAAAAATTCTGAACGCTGCAAAAGCCAAAAATGTGAGCGCTAATATTTTAACAATATTTTTCATTTGCAAAACCTCGTTTTTATTTTAGGGTTTGCAAACTAATACGTTTTATAATGTCATATTTTTGAAATAATACCAGCTCTCGCTTCCAGCATTTTAGGGTGAATACTTTTCCCCGCCTTAGTAAGATAATCAGACGTAAAATCAATTGCTAAGATACAGGCTCTATGCAATATTTCCACGTTTTCCGAAAATAATCCCGGCGTCATATTAGAATAAACATATTCCCTCAAATTCCGAGAAGAGTCGTAAATTCTTCCTTCTTCTATAAAATCTGCCAAAAAAACAATCTCGTCAAAAACGCTCATTTCCTTGTCACCGAGGGTATGCTTTCTTACGGCAGAAAGTATTTCGGCAGTCGAAAAATCGGGAAAATCGTTTTTTATTATATACGGCGCAGAATAGGCGTGAAGGACTGCCGGACTTATTTTGTCAAATTCCGACAGCTGCTCACCAAGAACGCTAATAATTTCGTATTGCTCTTTTATATCAAGCTCTTTTGTAATATCGTGGAGTAATGCGGCGGCAGAAATCTCGTTTTCTTTATCCGGCAAACAATATTCTGTAAGAAGCAAAGCTGATTTTTCGACTCCCAGAGTATGACAATATCTCTTGTCCGACAAAATCCGAGAAACCCTTTTTCTCAGTGAATCAAGCATTTCGATCGTTATCATTTATATATCCCTCGGCGGTTAATATATTCGTTTACCTTTTCGGGAATCAAATCGGATACGTCAACGCCGTTTTTTATTTTGTTTCTGATTTCGCTCGAAGAAAGCTCAATAGCGTCAAGCTCAATGGGAATGAGCTTAGCATTGTATTTTTCCAAATATTTGTTTGATGCCAGAGAAATTTTAACGTCAAGCTCCCGATAGCTTTCCCGTCTTACGTAGCAAATCGTGGCAAGAGAGAATATTATATCCGGTCTGTACCAAGTGTCAAGCGTTAAAAACATATCGGTGCCGCAAAGCAAATATAGCTCCCTATCTTCGCCTGCAAGCTCACCAAGCGTAACTGCCGTATAGCTGCGCCCTCCCCGTTGTATCTCAATATCCGAAACAGTAACAGAGGGGATATGGGCAAAGGCAAGCTTTGCCATTTCAAATCGGTCAACCGTGTCAGCGCCCCCGTCAAGCTCTTTATGCGGCGGCAAAAAATCGGGAATTACCATTAGCTTTTCCGGTAAAACTTTATTGTAAAACGCCTCGCAGGCTTTTACGTGCGCTATATGGGGCGGACTGAACGTGCCGCCGTATATGCCGATTTTATGTTTTTCTGTCATTTAAGAAATATCCTTTTTTCTTTTGGGACTCTTTATACAGTACGAATTTTGAACCTACGCAAGAAACGACGTCACAGGATACTTTCTCAGCGATTTCCTCGGCCGCCTCTCTTGCGCTGTAACCGCTATTATCAAGCACTCTGGCTTTTATAAGCTCCCTTGCTTCAAGAGCATTTGAAATCTGCAAACAGGTTTCATCGGTTATTCCTGCTTTTCCTATCTGAAAAATCGTATCCAAGCTCGAGGCAAGAGAACGAAGGTATGCTCTTTCTTTACCGGTTAACATATTATTCCCCTCCAAAAAGAGCCGCTGCAAATTCATCGGATGAAAAAGGCTTCATATCGTCTATTTTTTCGCCTATTCCGATAAACTTGACGGGTATTCCGAGCTCACGCCTTATCGACAAAACTATTCCGCCCTTGGCAGTTCCGTCAAGCTTAGTAAGCACGAGTCCCGTGATGTCAGATGCGCCCTTAAATTCCTTTGCTTGAAGAACCGCATTCTGTCCTGTTGTTGCATCGAGCACCAAAAGAGTTTCCTTAGAACAGCCGGAAAGCTCACGTGAAATAACTCTGTCTATCTTTGCAAGCTCGTCCATAAGATTTTTCTTGTTGTGAAGTCTTCCTGCCGTGTCTATAAGCAACACGTCAGCGCCACGGCTTTTCACTGCATTGATAGCATCAAAAACGACTGCCGCAGGGTCGGCGCCCGCACCTTGCTTTACTATATCTACGCCTGCGCGCTCACACCAAACGGACAGCTGCTCTGCCGCCGCAGCACGAAAGGTATCGGCTGCCGCAACGACAACCTTCTTGCCCTGACTTTTAAGTTCTGCCGCAATTTTTCCTATAGACGTAGTCTTTCCGACTCCATTTACTCCTATAACCAAAATAACGGAAGGCTTTGTTTCAAGATTGAGCGGCTCGTGCTCGCCTACCATATCCCTAAGAATGCCGAAAAGCTCATTTTTAACAAGCTCGGAGTCCTTTATATTTTTTTCCTTAACGATATCTCTCAGGTTATCGAGAATCTCTTCCGTGGTATAAACCCCGATATCCGCTGAAATGAGAGCTTCCTCAAGCTCCTCAAACAGCTCCTCGTCTACCCTGCGTAAGCTTTTTACAATATCGTCTATCTTGCCTACTATTGCATTTTTGGTTTTTGTAAGTCCGTTTTTCAGTTTGTCAAAGAACCCCATCTAAAAGCTCCTTCTGTTTTCCTTCTATTTCATTTACGTTAAGCTCTATAGCTTGTGAAATACCTCTTTGCGGCATAGTTACACCGTAAAGTCTGTCTCCTATTTCCATAGTACCTCTGCGGTGAGTGATAAGAATAAACTGAGTGCCGTCATCAAATTTCTTTATATATTCTCCGAATCTGAATACGTTTACCTCATCAAGAGCCGCCTCAATTTCATCAAGGATACAGAACGGGGTTGGATTAACCTTAAGAATAGCAAACAGAAGCGCTATCGCAACAAACGACTGCTCTCCGCCCGAAAGCAAAGCAAGATTTTTGATTATCTTTCCGGGAGGCGCCGCTTTTATTTCGATACCGGACGTAAGAATGTCCTCCGGCTCGGTCAAAGAAAGCTCTGCGTTTCCTCCGCCGAAAAGCTCCTTAAAGGTTATTCCAAAATTATGGTTTATAGCCTCGAATGCGGTTATAAAGCTCGTCCGCATCTCGTTTTCGAGGCGGTTGATTATACCTATAAGCTCCTCGTACGAGCTGGTGAGGTCAACGTACTGAGCGTTAAGCCCGTCATATCTTACCTTCAGCTCTGCATATTCCTCTATCGCAGAAGGATTGTATCCTCCGAGAGCGCGCAGCTTGTTTTTACAAGACACCTGTAATGCAGCAACCTCGGCTCTGTTTTCTGCGGTAACCACGGGATAAGAAAGCGCCAAGGCGTCCTCATAATTTATCTCGTATTCGTCCCAAAGCTGATGTCCTAATTTTTCCTGATTTTCACGAAGCGAATCGCAGCGGTTTTCCGCCTTTAGCTGAGATTCTCTCACAACGTCTCTGCTATGACTCTTTTCCTCTCTCAGCTGACGAATTTTAATCAGCTCACGCTCAAATTCATCTCCGCCCGCCTCGGTTTCGCGCCTTTCCTTAACAAGCTCCTCAATTTCTATTTGCAAGGCTTCGTGCTCTGCCTTGTTTTCTGCCTTTACGTTATCGATATTATCACGCTTTGAGGTTATCTCGTTTATTCTTGCGTTTTGATTTGCTTTATCGCTTTCCTGCTCGGATATTCGCAAATCATAGCTATCTATCATTTGCTGTATGCTCTCGATATCCTTACGGACCTCAGTGATAGATATGTACGCATCTGCGGCTTTCGAGCCAAGCTCATCGCTTTTTTCGTCTATAACGCCCTTTTCCTCGTCCTTCTTTGCACGGAAGGTCTTTAAAGCCGATATTCTCTCCTCAGCGGCGCTATATTCGTTTTGAAGCCTTTTTATTTCTTCACCGGCTTCCGTCTGCTGACCGATAAGATTATCGTAATCTTCCTTCAGCTTTTCGAGAATACCGTTATTTGCCTCGTACTTTGCAAAAGAACTGTCGAGCGCAGCAAATTGAGAGCGTGAAAGCGTGAGCAAAATTTCTTTTTCCTGCTCGGCGTCCCTTACCGTCTGTTCCGCTTCCAGAAGCTCACCGCTTATCTTGTCCAGCGTTTTTTCCGTTTTTTTGATTTCGGAAGAAAGCTTCAAAGCCTTCTCTCTCAAAGCGGTTATCTCGGTAAGTCTTGAAAGTATTCCGCTATCTCTCTTTGTGCTACCGCCGGTGAAAGCGCCACCGACTCCGATAAGCTGACCGTCAAGCGTAACTATCTTCACACGGTAACGCAGCTTTTTCGCAGCGAGAGTCGCATTTTCAATATTATCAAAAACAATAGTTCGCAAAAGCAGCCATTCGATTATAGCTCTGTAATTTTCTTCGGACTGAACGAGAGTATCTGCCCTTCCTACGTATCCCGAAAATTTTGACGCCTCTCTTATTTCTTCGGTCTCGGAATACGCTCTGATAGCGCTTATGGGATAGAAGGTTGCTCGTCCGGCGTTTGCACGCTTCAAGGCGTACATAGCCGATTTAGCTACGTCCTCGTTATCAACGACAATATTTTGAAGGCTCGAGCCAAGCGCCGTTTCTATAGCAGTAATATAGTTTTTTTCTACGTTAATAAGCGAGGACAGCGGGCCGTGGATTTTTCCGCCCGAAATATTCCCGCTCTTATATTCACGCATTACGAATTTCGTAGATTCCGAATAACCTTCGAAATGGTCGTTCATTCTTTGAAGCAAGTCCGCACGCTGAACCATAGTATCGCATTCAAGCTTAAGACGAGAAAGCTCCTCGGTATTTTTGCGTTTTTCCTGCTCCAGCTCCTCGCATCTTGCCGAAGAAGAATTTATGATTTCGTCCTTTTGGGAAATCTTATTTTTGAACTCAGCGGCATTTTTCTCGGCTAAATCAGCATCGTTTTTAAGAGATAATCCAAGCTTTTCATAGCGCTCGATTTCCGATTTCATATCTACCGTCTTATTCGTATCGTTGAGCATTGAGTTTTTAAGGACGCCTATTCTTACCAAAAGATTGTTTGCGTTTCCTTCTTCTACCGTAAGCTCGTCTAACGTTTCCGTGAGAAGCTTCTGAATCTCTGCAACCCGATTTATAAGCTCCTGTTGCTCAGATAATATAAGAAGGCGGGAATCCATAAGGCTTTTAAGAACGCTTTCCTTTTCCTCACGCTTTCCCTCATACTCTGCTTTCTGCTTTGAAAGAGAACTTATAGCACCCTCAATTTCTGCTATTCTGCTGCAGCACTGCTCAATAAGCTCTGCCGAATGAGCGAATTCCGAATCTGCGGTACGCAAAGCGGTTTCAAGCATGCTGAGCTTTTGATTGGCTGAAATTATACGGTCGGAAAGCTCAGTGGAATGCAATCTGTTAGACTGAGATTTTTCGTAAAGATTATTTTCCTGCGAGCGAAGGTCGTCAAGTATTTGGTCTATAATTTCAAGCTCGTGAGTAGCTAAAGCAAAGGCGTTGTCCGCATCTCTTATGTCAACTCTGATTTTTTCCGTATCAAAAAGCCACAGTGATACGTCAGCGCGCTTTTTTTCCTCGTAAATAGCCAAGCCCTTCTTAGCCTTTTCCGCTTCACGTGAAAGCGGCTCAACACGGTTTTCAAGCTCGGAAAGTATATCTTTGACACGGTCAAGGTTATCCTGCACCGATTTCAGCTTACGCTCGGTTTCTTCTTTTCTGTGACGGTATTTTGATATACCGGCAGCTTCTTCGAATATGCTGCGCCTCTCATCGCTTTTTTTGGATATGATTTCGGCTATTTTACCCTGACCTATTATGGAATAACCCTCACGGCCTACTCCGGTATTCATAAACAGCTCGTATATATCACGAAGGCGGCGGGGCTGCCTGTTTATCAAATATTCACTTTCTCCGGTACGGAAATATCTTCTTGTAACAACGACCTCGTCATATTCAGAATCAAGTCTGTTTTCGGGGTCGGTATTATCAAAGGTAACCGATACCTCAGCAAAACCCATAGGACGTCTTTCATCTGTGCCGCCAAATATAACGTCCTCCATTTTAGTGCCTCTGATATTACGGCTGGAAAGCTCACCCAAAACCCAACGCATTGCATCTGAAATATTTGATTTTCCGCTTCCGTTAGGGCCCACTATAACCGTTGCGCCCCGTTCGAACGTAAGCACAGTCCTGTTTGGAAATGATTTAAAACCGTGTAATTCCAGTGATTTTAAGTACATTTATTTTTTCCTTTCTTCGCATTCCGCATCATACCCAAAAATTAGCGGTGATTCGCTGAATTTCAGGCTTTTAAGCGAAAATTCCGAAATCAAACGAAATTTATTAATTTTATTCTGTCCGATTGCCTTAGACAACGCTCCTTTGGGCACCTTTACTAAAATATCACTGCCCTTTTGAACGTCCATAGCACTGATTTTTTCGAAAATTATTTTGTAAAAAATTCTATTTTCAACAAGCTCGCCAAGCGCCGAATGATTAGGTCCGGCAAAGTAGGTGTCAGGGGCGGATAAATTTTCGGATGCGCAAAGCCCTATCCTTATAACCGGTACTTTCTCACTGTAAAAAACCTTCAAAACGTTTGCAGTTCTTTCTATCGCCTCCTCTAATTCGAGGGGGGAATAAATACCGTTTTGCGCCATTAAGCATAGCTCCGTATCCTTAAAAACGACCGTGGGATATACCCTTGCCGCAGATGCGCCGCTTTCACATATAAAACGGGCGGTTTTTATTTCCGACTCAGCGGTTGCTGCCGGAAGCCCTATCATCATTTGTCCTACTAAGAAAAATCCGTTATCGACAACCATTTTGACAGCCCGGCTCTCCTCTGCAAAGCCGTGGCCTCTTTTTGATGCAGCCAAGACACCTTCGTCTATACTTTGAATACCAAGCTCGATAACGCTTACGCCGTATTTTTTCAGCGTTCTCAAAACCCTTTCATTTATGTAGTCAGGTCTTGTTGAGCAGCGAATGGATTTCACCTTGCCCGATTTAACGTAACCGTACGCAATTTCAAGCAAATGACACATAAGAGAATAATCTATACCCGTAAACGACCCGCCGAAGAAGGCGATTTCCGCCTCGGTTTCGGGGGAAAGCGTTTCAAGTGCTTCGTTTATAGTTGATATAATGCTGTCCGGCTCAAAAGCTTGCCTTCCCGTTATTGTTTTTTGATTGCAAAAAACGCATTGATTCGGGCAACCGAGGTGTGGAATAAATACGGGAATATTAACGTGTTTTTTCATATACTTACCCCAAAAAGCGCCAGCGCCGCTTTTGCCGCAAGCATCTCAGCTTCTTTTTTTGTTTTAGCAACACCCTGCCCGGCTACGTTGTTGTTAACCCTGGCCTCAACCGTGAAAAGCTTTTTATGCTCCGGACCTACTTCGGATACTGTAACGTATTCCAAAATAGCGGAGCCGTCCTTTTCTATCAGCTGCTGAAGCACGGTTTTGTAATCGCTGACGTGCA
>JAZSBB010000035.1:0-4127 GCA_045602185.1 Eubacteriales bacterium | reverse complement strand
GCCATTTCGGTAAGGGTAAGGCCGTAGTCACCGGTCTTGACCTGCGCAGCTATATCAGACGTGCCGGGGGTTTTGTCAGCAACGAGCATATGCTTTGCAGTCTTATGGTCAACCCTTCCCATTTTCGTTTCAGCAACGCCGAGCGCTGCCATAACAGACGCTTCCTCACGGCAAAGGTCACGTATCTTTGAAATAACCTTTTCTCTTTCCTCAAGAGACATTGCGCGGATAGCCTTGTATCCGGACTCGGCTGCATCAATGGCATCGTTCATATCCTCAAAAACCCCGATATATCCTCTGCCCTGATAGTCTGCGCCGTCCCACTCTCCCTTAGGAGCGGGAGCCTCTGCCTTGAGCCCCTTCATAACCGTAGCTACGATTTGCTCAATCTGCGCTTCTGTCCAATTAATAGCCATTATGAGTCTCCTTTTTAAAGAAGCTTATTTTCCGAGAGCTGAGAGAACTCTGCGTGTAATTTCCGCTACAAGCTCCTCGTTTGCTCCGCACTTGCACTCAGGCTCCTCAATCTCAATGCCGGGGTGACGGCCGGGAATATTCATTTTCTGACGAAGCTCCATAAGCTTCTTAAGCTGGTCGTTGGGTATCTCGTGAACAGCGCCAAGCTCCATAGCGTACTTGCAAATCTTAGCGTTGAACTCAACCTCCTCCATAACGAACATAGCTTTGGTAAGGCTGAAGCCTACGGTAAGAGCGCCGTGGTTCTGAAGAAGGAATGCATCGTGATTCTCGATATAGGGCTCAAGAGAATCGGGAATTTCCATAGTGGAAGGAGTTCCGTATGCGCAGGTAGGAACCTCGCCTATCGTAAGAACCGCCTCGGGAAGAATGTACTGGTCGAGGTCGATACCCGCAATAGTAAACGCCGTAGCAATCGGGGGGTGAGCGTGAACGACTGCGTTAACGTCAGGGCGCTTCTGATAAACACGCATATGCATCTTTATCTCTGAGGAGGGGTTAAGCTTGCCTTCAAGCTTGTTGCCGTTTCTGTCTACCTTAATAATCATATCGGGGGTAAGAGCGCCCTTAGATACGCCGGTAGGAGTACAGTAGTACTCATTCTCGCTTACCTTAACGGAGATGTTACCGTCATTGGCAGCAACGAAGCCGAGATTATAGAGGGCGTGGCCGACTTCGCAGATTTCTTTCTTGATTTCGTAAGCTGATTTCATTTTTCTTTTTCCTTTCGGGTTTATATTTTATTTTTTTATTTACTTGAATTTTATTTGCTGAGGTTAAGAGTGTCGAGAGCTATCATATATTCCTCGTTGGTGGGAAGAACGAAGGTTCTTACCTTTGCGCCCGCCTTAGTAAGCTCAACGTCCTCGCCTCTCGGAGAGTTCATATTAACTTCCTCGTCTATCTCTATTCCGAGATAGGACATCTCACGGCAAACACGTGCTCTTACGTTTCTGTCATTCTCGCCTATACCGGCTGTAAATACGAGAGCGTCTATACCGTTCATTTCGGCAACGTATGAGCCGATTATCTTCTTTATGTAGTGAACCAGTATATCCATAGCAAGCTTAGCTCTGGGATTTCCCGCATTCTGAGCCTCGGTTATATCTCTGCAGTCGCTCGATACGCCCGAAACGCCCATAAGTCCGGATTTCGAATTGAGAAGCTTTTCAACCTCCTCGGGCGAAAGTCCTTCCTTTTTCATTATATAAGTAACAACGGTTGGGTCGATAGAGCCGCTTCTCGTTCCCATAGGAACACCCTCTTGGGGAGTAAAGCCCATTGACGTGTCAATCGCCTTTCCGTTTACGGTAGCGGTAATTGACGAGCCGTTTCCAAGGTGGCAGGTTATTATCTTTGCGTCCTTCTTGCCGATAAGCTCAGCAGCCTTTGCGCAAACAAATCTGTGCGAGGTACCGTGGAAGCCGTAGCGGCGGATTTTGTATTTCTCATAAAGCTCGTAAGGAATGGGATATACGTAAGCCTTTTCCTCCATAGACGAATAATAAGAGGTGTCAAACACGCCTACGTGATTTACGTTCGGCATAACGCTCTTACAAGCCTTAAAGCCGCTGATTGCAGGCGGGCCGTGAAGAGGGTTTATCTCTACTATGCTTTCAAGATACTTGAGCTCCTTCTCCCCGAGAATGCTCGATTTGCGGATTTCTCCGCCGTGTGCAAATCTGTGTCCGACTGCGCCAATCTCATCAACACCGGATATAACTCCCAAATCAGCATCGCAAAGAAGCTTGAGAACAAGCTCTATCGCTGCCTTATGGTCGGGAAGATTAGCCTCCGATTTGTAGTCCTCTTTTCCGGGGCGCTTATGGGTAATAACACCGTCAATACCTATTCTCTCACAGTTGCCCTTTGCAAGAACCTCGCCCTTGTCCATATCGAAAAGCTGATATTTGAGAGATGAGCTGCCCGCATTTACTACGAGAATTTTCATTTTTAGTCTCCTTTATTCTTTTTCCTTTTTTAGCGCTTAGCGTTTTATTCAATGATACGTTTGGATTGCAGCTCAGCCTCGCTCTCGCCTATGCTGAAGGCTCTTGCGGAATTCTGATATACAATCTTATAGCACAAGGCGTCTATAACGACAAGCCTTGAAATGTGAGAATTGAGTCCCAGCGTGCTGTGCCTCGTTTCTTCCGTGTCGGTCAGCAGCAAAATATCGCTCTGCCTTGCTATCGGCGAACGCTCCTTAGAGGTTATCGAAATTGTCGTTGCGCCGTGCGATTTTGCCGCCTTCATAGACTCCACTATATCCTTTGAGGAGCCCGATTGAGAAATTCCGATAACGCAATCTCCCCCTCTCAGCTGCGAAACGGCTATCGCCTGCATATGCGTGTCCGCATATGCGCTTGAATTGCAACCTGCCCTCAGGAATTTGTTGCTCGCATCCTCCGCAACCTGGGCAGAGGTGCCAAGACCGATTAAAACCACCCTTCTCGCATCCGATATCACCTTCGCCGCTCTGGTCATACTGTCGGCAGATAAGGTTTTCTTAGTCCTCTCAAGCGACATATACGCATCGTTGCAAACCTTCTCAAAAATCGAGAAGCAATCGTCAGCGCCCGTGATAGTGGGAATTATAACCTTCTTCTCGTGCTCTTGCGCAAGAATAAGCTTAAGCTCCTGATATCCCGAACACCCGAGCCTTTTCGAAAAGCGCACTATTGTCGCCTCGCTGCTATCGCACTTGGAGGCAAGATCGGTTATAGAATAAGGAAGTATTTCACCGGAATGAGAAAACAACCAGTCAGCGACCTTCTTCTCAGACTTACCCATATCGTCATACATGAGCTGCGCCTGCAGTAAAGTCCTGTTCAAAAAATTTTTGCCTCCTTTCTGCGATTTTGAAAATTATTTTCATTTTTAGAGCACATTTTCGGAATATAAATCATTTTTTCGAAAATTATTTCCAAAAATTATGAAAATTAGTTTCACAATTTCGATTTTATCATATAAATGCTATTTTGTCAATACTTTTCTGTATTTTTTGGAAAAATATTTCAAAAATCCCCAAAATAAACATATCCACCCTGCTCTAGTTTCTCAAAATTCGCTCTGCAATTTTGAAAATTTTTTTCATTTTTTCGAAAATCCAAATTGAAAACCGTTTTGAAAATGATTTTCAATTATTCATATTTTGTTCATAAAATAATGAAAATAATTTTCACCGATTTTTGCTTTTTTCGCCGTTTCGGGCGCAATTTTATCGTTTTGAGGCTGTATTTTTTCATTTTTGAAACTGCTTTTTCCATTTTTGAAGCCGTATTTTCCATTTCGAAGCTGTTTTTTTAATTTTTACTTCCTGCCCTGCCGGCGCAAATCCGAGAAAAAAGCGCAAAAAAAGGACGGGAGCCGCAAAATCCCCCGCCCAACAAGTTTTTTGTAATTTTTATAAAAGTTTTATCTAATGCTTTTAACTTTTAGCCTTAAAAACTCGCAAATATAAAGAAATATACACGAGGCTGTCTCATTAAGAATTCAGAGAAATCAAAGCAAAGAGAGAAAAAATACGGAGAGATTTGTGTTTTAGGCGAATTCTTAATGAGAACAGAACCGGGGCGAAGGAATTTAGAGCAGAAATTTTTGGCTGACGAGCGAGAGGTGTACAAGGGTACACCGAGCGAGGAAACGAA
>JAZSBB010000034.1:0-6592 GCA_045602185.1 Eubacteriales bacterium | reverse complement strand
GTATAAAACGTCATCGTTGCGAAAATAATCACAAGAAATACTTTACCTACAACGCCTTCTGTAATTTTAGTAAGCATAGCAGATCTGCGCATCAATGCCGAGCCGATACATACGGGAAGAACACCGAATGCAACGAGGTCGGAGAGCGAGTCAACCTGTATTCCAAACTTGCATTCTCGGGGAGTTCTGTTTTTCTTTGTTCTTGCGACCATTCCGTCAAATGCATCGCAAAGACCGCAAAAGAGCAAAAAGCACATTCCGATATATGGATGCCCTGCATCGCTCAGAGATATTACGATACCCAAGCTCGCAGAAGCAAGCGAGAGATATGTAAGTAGCATCGTGTAATTATAATAACCTATCATTTTGAACCTTCCTTTTCATATACCGTGATAAAAGGCAACGAATTAAAAACGTAACGCCGCATATTATAACACATACGTAAAACGATATAGCACGGCTCAAAAGCTCCAGATTTACAGCCGCACTCTCGCTCATAATATCACCGAAAGCATCAAGCAAAAGGTAATCGGCAACGCCCATAGCTCCGGGAATAGGAACCGTGTTCGAACCAAGAACCACCATACTTTGCGCTGCCCATATATCAATCGTTTCCGAAAAAGCGCCGCCCGTAGCCAAAAAAGTAAAGACAGTAACGGCTATCATAGAAGATCTTTGCAAGAAATTAAATATAAAAGTTTTGAGCAGCATTAACTTTTTGTCTTTAATCTGATGTACATATCCTCTGTATCTTTCTATTGATTCTGAAAGTCTCTGCTTTTTTTCGTTAAGATTTTTGATAATGCGCATTTTGGCAAGAATGAGAAGGAAAAAGCTACATATTTTATATAATATTTTTCCGTGTCTTAATAGCATTATAAAAGCAAACGCAATGAGAAGCTGAGTAATGCAGCCGATTATAATCAAAAACTTTGAAAAGCCTGAAAAATGCAAAAATATAGCTGGACTAAGTATAAAGCAAATAATTCCCAGAACCAGTATCGCAAAGGTGTACATAACAAGGTTTACAAGCAATATAACCGTAACCATAGGTCCCGGTATGCCGTCCTGTATCATAAAAAGTGCACTTGCAGGCTGGCCGCCAGATGCTGAAGGCGTTATAGACGAGAAATATATGTCAGCAGCTGAATAAGTGTAGTTTCTCATAATAGAGCGCTTATATCCAAACGAGGACGCAACCGTCTTGATTGCTAAGGCTTCAAAAAAGATAAAGCCTATCATCGCAAGAAATGCGCAAATAACGAATTTTATATCCAGTGTGCCAACGAAGGATAAAAACGAAGATATTGAAAACGTTTTACTCTGAGCGGTCACCGCCCACACCGTAAGGACGGCAATCACAACGAAAAGCAACGACCAGAGATATTTATTGTTTTTATTCTTCTTTTTGCTATCCTCTTTCTGTGATTTTTCAATATTATTATCCAAATGAGTGTCCTTTACTTGTGTTGTTTTTTTATAAAAACCGTATCAGCTTTCGTAATCCTTGAAATTAAAATTCCTATTTCCAAGGCTAGTATTCCTGCGGGAATATCCACTATGAAATGCTGCCTTGTAAAAAGAACGGACAGAAAAACCAAAACGGAAAATACGCACATAACCGCCTTGTAAGTCTTCCCTACCGTTTTTAGCGGCAGAGTGAAGCGAATAATAGCATAGCTTTCCATACAGTGTATGGAAGGAAACAGATTAATCGGGGTATCCATAAAATATATGAATTTAACAAGATTTGAAAAAATATCCGTTCCCGAAACCGCCTGGCGCTCAATTTCCGTAGGAACTATAACGAATATCAAAAAGCAAAGTGTTTTAGCTATAATGTTTGCGCTTGCAGCACGTGAGCAGGTTCGCTCGTTTTCTCTGACCACAACTATATATCCTATAACCCATTGAACGTAAGCTAAAAGATATATGACGATAAACGGAGCGATAAGGGGAATACGGTCATCGATAAAAATACCGAAATCATACTTTTCTCTTTCCGAAATTAAAATTTTTGAAACGTAATAGGCAAAAAAATTAACTAAAAGCATCAGAAAGAGCGGTAGCACGGAATACGACGGTAATAAATCCCGAATTTTTTTCATTGATTTCTCTCTTAAAATTACTTTAATGTAAATACAATTATATCATACTAATATATAATTGTCAACGATTTTTATATTTATACCCCGGCGCACTTATATCTAAGAAAGCAAAGCCTAATCCGGATATGTTTTAATCTGAGGATTTCCGGCAAAGCAGACACTGCTTATTTTGATTTTTTTATGATTTTTTATACTCCAGATATTCCTCGTAGGTGCAATTTCTGTCAATAAATCCGTCCTCGGTTATTTCAATAATCCTGTTGGCAACGGTATTTACTATTTCATAGTCGTGCGAAGAAAAAAGAATGTTTCCCTTAAAATTTTTCATACCGTTGTTTACGGCGGTAATAGACTCCAAATCCAAATGGTCTGTTGGCTGGTCTATAATTAGAAAATTAGAGCCGAACATCATCATTCTGGAGAACATACATCTGACCTTTTCGCCGCCAGAAAGGACGTTTACGGGTTTAAAAACGGCTTCGTTTGAAAAGAGCATTTTGCCCAAAAATCCCCTAAGATACGTTTCGGTCTGATCCTTGGAATACTGACGCATCCAGTCTAGTATAGACTCCTTATGACCGTCAAAGTAAGCTGAATTGTCGTGAGGAAAATAAGACGTTGTTATTGATACTCCGAATTTATATTCTCCAGAGTCCGCCTTCTCCTCTCCGTTCAAAATTTTAAATAAAGAGGTTATTGCAAGTTCGTTACCTATAAATGCAATTTTATCGTCCTTATAAACGTGAAACGACAAATCCTTAAAGAGCTGATTGCCGTTAAGAGATTTTGAGAGGCCCTCAACGTGCAGTATCTCTTTTCCGGGCTCTCTATCCATATCAAAGCCTATGAAGGGATAGCGTCTACTTGAAGCGGGCAGCTCCTCGATAGTAAGTTTATCAAGAAGCTTGCGTCTTGACGTTGCTTGTCTTGATTTTGACTTGTTTGCGGAAAACCTTGAAATAAAGCTTTGCAGCTCTGCAATTTTTTCCTCGTTCTTTTTGTTCTGCATCTTAATCATTCGCTGAATAAGCTGGCTAGATTCGTACCAGAACTCATAGTTACCAACGTACATCTTTATTCCGCTGTAATCTATATCAACGATGTTCGTGCATACGTCATTAAGGAAATGACGGTCGTGCGATACCACGAGAACAGTGCCAAAATAATCCGAAAGAAAATTTTCAAGCCAAAGCACTGCATCGATATCAAGTCCGTTCGTGGGCTCGTCTAAAAGTATTATATCGGGATTTCCAAAAAGCGCCTGTGCCAAAAGAACCTTAACCTTCTCGCTTTCCTTTAGAGACTGCATCGGGCCATATAGCACGTCCTCGGAAAGTCCGAGCCCCTGAATGAGTTTAGAAACCTCTGACTCTGCTTCCCAGCCGTTAAGCTCTGCAAACTCCGCTTCAAGCTCTGACGCTCGAATTCCGTCCTCATCGGAAAAATCAGCCTTTGCATAAAGCTCGTCCTTTTCCTTCATTATGTCATATAGGCGCTTGTTGCCCATTATAACCGTATCAAGAACGGTATATTCCTCGTATTCAAAATGGTTCTGCTTTAATACGGACATTCTTATATCCTTTGGAATATAGACCTCGCCCTTAGTAGGCTCAAGCTCACCGCAAAGAATGCGCAAAAACGTTGATTTTCCTGCGCCGTTAGCTCCGATTATGCCGTAGCAGTTCCCGGGCGAAAATTTCAGGTCAACGTCTTTAAATAGGAGCTGACCGCCAAACTGAAAGCTAAGATTATTTACTGTTATCACTTTTTATAGCGCCTTTCATTTTATTCTTTCATAAAGCTCGCGTACGTTGCTCAGAATGTACGTAGGTTTTGTGTCGGAATTTTCGGCATCCGCAACCGTTCCCTCACCCGAAAGCACGAAAACGGTATCGACACCGGCATTATATCCCGAGGCAATATCGGTATATACACGGTCGCCTACCATGAGGGTTTCGTCCTTGGTGTATCCGAATTTTTCCATAGCCAAAAGCAACATTTCCGGCTTAGGCTTACCTATAAAGGTAGGGGTTTTTCCGGTAGCCCGTCTGAGAATATCCGCAAACGAACCGCAATCCGGAACGTATCCGTATGAGGTTGGACAAACCCAGTCGGGATTTGTAGCTATATATTCAACACCCTTCGTCAAGAGTCTGCTGGCATCGTCAAGCTTTTGAAAGGTAAGCTCCGTATCGTTTGAAATAATTAGACCGAAAATATCGTCTTCAAGTCTTTCGGTGATTTTAATTCCGGCATCTTTAAGTTGTTTATTAAAGGATTTCGTTCCCATTGAATAAAACTTTTTTCCCGGGAACTTACCGTTAACGTAAAGAATGGTTGCATCGGTAGAGGTTAAAAAATCCTCCTCTGACGCTTCAATTCCAAGAGTATTCAGCTTCTTGACGTAAGCGTCAGAGCTTTTTGACGAATTATTCGTCACGAAGAGATAACGTCCGCCTTTTTTCTTAACACAGTTAAGAAAGTCGAGCGTTCCGTCAAACAAATCGTTATCTAAGTAAATCGTTCCGTCCATATCAAGAAGAAAAAATTTTTTGTCTTTAAGTTCCGGCATATCTTACCTTCCTAATCAAAAGAGGCGCCGGATAACGCCGCCTCTTTTTTGTTTTTTAATCATCAGGATATCCGTCAGGATTCATTCTCTGCCACCTTGCAGAGTCCTCGCACATTTTTGCGAGGTTTCTTTCCGCCTTCCAGCCAAGCACTCTGCTTGCCTTTTCCGGATCTGCATAGCATTCCGCTATATCACCGGGGCGTCTTGGAGCAAATTTATACTTAACCGGAGAGCCCCACGCTTCTTCAAAGGCTTTAACCATTTCAAGAACGGAGTATCCGTTTCCGGTTCCAACGTTGACATAGTCAATTCCGGTCGTTTCCTTAGTATAATCAAGAGCCTTGAGATGCGCAAGAGCAAGGTCGACTACGTGAATATAATCACGGACTCCCGTTCCGTCAGGAGTGTTATAATCGTTTCCGAAGACACTCAAGCACTCAAGCTTACCAGCTGCTACCTTTGATATATAAGGAAGCAGATTGTTGGGAATGCCTCTGGGGTCCTCGCCGATAAGTCCGGATTCGTGCGCTCCGATAGGATTAAAATATCTGAGAACACAGACGGAAAGCGAGGGGTACGCCAGAGCAGTGTCCTTCAGTATACGCTCTATCATAAGCTTGGTTTCGCCGTAAGGGTTAGTTGTAGAAAGCGGAAAATCTTCCTTTATCGGAACAACCTTCGGCAGACCGTAAACGGTAGCTGAAGAAGAAAATACGATTCTGTTAACGTTATGATTTACCATAGAATTTAACAGATTAAAGGTTCCCGTAAGATTATTGTGATAATACTTTATCGGCATAGAAACCGACTCTCCGACCGCCTTAAATCCGGCAAAATGAATAACCGAATCTATATCCTTGTGAGATTCAAAAACCGACTCAAGCATTTCTTTATCCAAAAGATCGCATTTAATAAACTCGGGACGAACACCGGTTATCTTCTCTATTCTGTCAAGAACGCAAATTTTACTGTTGCTGAGATTATCTACGATAACTACCTTATTCCCTGTTTTTATCAGCTCAACAACCGTGTGAGAACCGATATAACCCGTACCACCTGTAACAAGAATTGACATTATACAACTAACCTTTCTTATTTTTTTATAAAAATTCTGTTTTTCCAAAACTTATAAAACAAAAAAGAGCAGTTTAATCCACTCTTTTTTGTATTTATTAGTTAGCGTAAACGCTAACCTGCTTCTTACCGCCGGAAATGTGCTCAAATTTAACAGTTCCGTCAACGAGAGCAAAGAGAGTATCATCGGTTCCGATACCAACATTCTTACCGGGATGAATCTTTGTTCCACGCTGTCTAACGATAATATTACCTGCAATAACTGCCTGTCCGTCAGCCTTCTTGACACCAAGACGCTTGGATTCGGAGTCACGGCCGTTCTTTGTAGAACCAACGCCCTTCTTGTGAGCGAAGAATTGCAAACTAAGCTTTAACATTTCTTGTACCTCCGTATTATTTATGGCTAACGCCGTGTTTTGCTTAAATCTCACGCTCAATCTCTTTTACGTCAAGAAATTCATAATATTCCTCGACTAAATCCATTAACTGAAAGAAATAAGCCTGTATAAGACCGGAAACGGCAAACTGCTTTTTTTCGTCCTTTTCATATTTAGGAACGGCAGATTTTGCAATCACTCTTATATCTGTGGTTTTTTCATCGATTTTATATTCAACGTCACAAGCGTACGATACCTCTATTGCGTTTATAATAAGCATCGTCATACTCGAAAGCGCTGCGCACAAGACGTCATCGCCCGACTCGCCGTATCCCGTATGCCCACGATCTTCAAAACGTTAATAAAACCCAGCGGTCTTATAAAAGATAATTGTTGTCATTTAAAAGCAGCCCTCGATTTTTTCGATCTGAATCTTCGTGTAGTCCTGACGATGACCGATC
>JAZSBB010000033.1:0-21766 GCA_045602185.1 Eubacteriales bacterium | reverse complement strand
CGTCTGCCAATTCCGCCACGCCCGCAAAAAATTATTTAAAACGTGGGGTATAAGTATCATTTTTGGTGTCGCTCTTCTTGCTTTTATTGCTATGCGTATCCGTTTTGTTATCAATAGATTTTTTGCTATGAGTAACCAGTTTATTCTCCATAGATTCAAAGGAGTGTCTGATTACCAAAATAAGAGTCAAAATAATCAGGTAAAAGAAGGTGAATATTACCGCAGAGCTTAATATTGCAGAGCCTCCGTTTTCGGCAATATTGCCGTTGATTATGAAAATCACGGAAAAAGCGAGGAACAACGTCAAATAATGTAGAGAATATCTGATTAAGATATGCCACGGAGCGTATTTGAGAATAAAATCCGCACCAGAAATTATCAATCCGAAAAGGAAGATAAGCAAAAATTGCCATATTCCCATTTTTGCATCTGAAAAATCAAAAATAAGAGCAAAACAGTAAAAAAGAATTGTTATGAGCACTGAGTAAGCGCAGCCGTTCAAAAACAAATTCTTTATTTTCTTCATAGCAATCTCCTTTAAAAATTTCGGATATCAAAAGCATACTCGCACGATACGCTATATATAATACCACAATTTTATCATATTTTCAAGTGCTTTTTACAATTTTGTTTTTAGGTTCGAATTATTGTGAATAAAAATGCAAAAATGAATATTTTTGACTAAAATCCATTGACAAACAGTGCGGATAGCTATATAATAAAAATATATTATTTTATTTTGAAAAGGAATAAATATGAACAGAAAGACAGCCAGAGAAAATGCGTTTCTCCTTCTTTTTGAGGGCGCCAGTAAAAATGACGAAACTGCGGAAGAAATTTTTGACAAGGCGACTCAATTCCGCGAGCTTGAATGCGATGATTACGTGAAAAACGTTTTCTTCGGGGTTTATGCTAATACAAGAGTTATTGAGGAATGTATAAACGAATGCTTAATCGGTTGGAAAAAGGAAAGAATTTCGATATCCTCTAAGGCGATATTGCGCCTTGCGGTGTATGAAATGATGTTTATGCCGGATATTCCTACAAAGGTATCCATAAACGAGGCGATAGAGCTTTCAAAAAAATACGATGAAGAAAAAACGTATATGTTTATTAACGGCGTTCTTAACGCAGCGGCGGAGATTTTATCCAAAAAATGAAAAACGAAATAGTTATGGGCATTGATACCAGCAATTATACAACGTCAGTTGCCCTTATAAAAACAGACGGCTCTTTGCTTGCTAATATCAAATTTCCGTTACCCGTAAAAGAGGGTGAACGTGGGTTAAGACAATCCGATGCGGTCTTTGCGCATATAAAAAATCTCCCTCTTGCTATGGCGGAGGCAAAGCGGCATCTTTCGGGAGCTCGGCTGATTGCCGTTGCGGCTTCGGAAAAGCCGAGGAATGCCGAAGGCTCATATATGCCGTGCTTTCTTGCCGGCGTTGCAGCCAGGGATTCCGTCTTGGCTTCATCCGATGCTTTCGGCTACGCCTTTTCGCATCAATGCGGACATATAATGGCGGCGCTTTATTCAGCCGGCAAGCTTGATTTTTTGAATAAGTCCTTCGTTGCGTTTCATATTTCCGGAGGAACTACGGAAATGCTATCGGTTTTTGGTAACGGAAGGTCGTTTCAAACCGAAATTATAGGCGGCAGCGATGACGTTAATGCAGGGCAGGTTATTGATAGAATAGGCGTGTATATGGGGCTTTCCTTCCCGGCAGGAAAAGAAATGGAAAAACTTGCTCTTTTGAATAGGAAAAAGATTCCTTCAAAGAAGCCGAAAATCAACGGCTACAGCTTTAATCTTTCCGGGCTTGAAAATCTTGCGATAAAGCTCTACGAGCAAGAAAAGGATAAATCGCTTACCGCTGCATTCGTATTTGAATACGTTGCTGCTTGCCTTATCGGCGTTTGTAAAAATTACGAGGAAACCGTTGGAAAAACACGCTTTGTCTTTGCGGGCGGTGTTATGTCTAACTCAATAATAAAAAATCGGCTTCTCGAAAGCTTTGATGCAATTTTTGCCGAGCCAGAGTTCTCGGCTGATAATGCTGTAGGTATTGCGGCTTTAGCTCTTGAATCGTATAAAACGGAGAAAAATTAATGGATATTTCTGGGCTTCGTGAGCGTGACTTTGATAAACCGCTCACCGTAACGGAATTAAATGTTTATATAAAAAATCTTCTTGAGTCTAACCGCACCTTGTCTGCGGTCAGCGTTACCGGAGAAATATCGAATTTTACCGACCACAGAAGCGGTCACCTTTATTTTTCAATTAAGGATTCGGAATCGCAGATAAAGGCGGTTATGTTCAGGTCGCAGCGCATTAGACTGAAATTTGACGTCTCTGAAGGAATGAAGGTTACCGTCCGAGGGTCCGTATCGGTATATTCTCAAACCGGAACGGTACAAATATACGTCAATTCCATTGAGCCTGACGGGGTTGGGGCGTTATATCTGGCATACGAGCAGCTGAAAGCCAAGCTTGGTAATGAAGGACTTTTTGACGACAGTAATAAAAAGAGTGTTCCTAAATACCCGAGCCGCATAGGCGTCATAACCTCACCGACAGGCGCAGCCGTCAGAGATATAATAAACGTAACTAAAAGAAGATATCCACTTGCCGATATCTATTTGTATCCTTCTCTAGTACAAGGGGAGGGCGCAGAAGAAAACTTGATAGATGGGCTTGATTACTTTGAAAAATCAAAGCTCGTTGACGTTATCATTATCGGCAGGGGCGGAGGCTCTATTGAGGATTTATGGGCGTTTAACAGTGAAAAGCTTGCAAGAAAAATATATAGCATAAATATTCCGATAATATCCGCAGTCGGTCACGAAACGGATTTTACGATATGCGATTTCGTTTCGGATATGAGAGCGCCTACACCTTCTGCCGCAGCGGAAATTGCAGTTCCGGACATAAAAGAACTTTTAGTGTGGTTATGCGATGCCGAGGGGCGTCTTTCTTCTCTTTTAATGCGCTCGGTGGAGCGTAAAAGAGATAAACTAAGCCTTATAAGCAATAACAAACTGTTTAAGTTTCCAAACAGCATAACCGAAGATAGAAAAAATGCCGTTTCAGCTTTGATAACCGATGCGGAAGGCGCCTTTAAGCTGCGAATATCGGAAGCAAAGGAAAGACTTTCTATGCTTGCCGGAAAAACTCACGCAATGAGTCCGCTGTCCGTCTTGAAAAGAGGCTATTCTATATGCGAAAACGGCGATAAGGTTATAACCTCAGCAAAATCGCTGAATGCCGGAGAAACGGTGGACTTGATTTTCACTGATGGCTCAGCCGTTGCTAAAATTCTTGAAACAAAGTCAAAACGAGAGGTGAAAAATGAAGAAAAACGTTAGCTTCGAGGAAGCATTTAATACCTTGGAGGAGCTTGTCGGCAGACTTGAGGACGGGGGACTAAGTCTTGACGAGTCGATGGAAACCTTTGAAGAAGCTGTTAAGCTTGTTAAGCTTTGTAATGCAAAAATCGAACAAGCAGAGCAAAAAGTAAAAATGCTTGTGAACGGGGCAAACGGAGAAATTACCGACAAGCCCTTTGATACTGCTGATGAGACTTGATTTATATTTGTACGAAAAAAGTCTCGCCTTTAGCAGAACGAACGCAAAAGCTCTCATAACAGAGGGCAAGGTTTTCATTGACGGGAAGGCGGTAACTAAGCCCTCGTTTGACGTTTTGGATACTCATAGCGTCAGCGTCAGTGAAGAAGATTATTACGTCAGCCGGGGCGCATATAAGCTGAAGGGAGCACTTGACGCATTTGGAATTTCCCCGAAGGATAAGCATTGCCTTGACGTTGGGGCGTCAACCGGAGGCTTTACTGATTTGCTTTTAAGGGACGGCGCTGCTCACGTTATTGCGCTGGATTCGGGAAACGGTCAGCTTGCGCAGTCCTTGCGTCAAGACGTGAGAGTAACCTCAATAGAGGGATACAACGCCAGATATATGAGGGCAGAGGAGCTTCCGTATGCGCCTGATTTTGCAGTTATGGACGTGTCCTTTATTTCAGCTACGCATATTATTCCTGCCTTGTATAGCGTTCTTCAAAGCCCTTCGGATTTTATATGCTTGATAAAGCCGCAGTTTGAGGTAGGAAGAGCCTGCGTAGGAAAGGGCGGAATTGTCAAGAATGAAAAAGCTGCGATGGCAGCGGTAGACGGCGTTATAGAATTTGCAAAGAACGTTGGCTTTAAATTCAAAGGAAAAATCAAATCATCAATTTTGGGAGGAGACGGAAACGTTGAATATTTGGCTTATTTTGCCAAAGAATAAGATTTTCCAAATGCATTTATGAAAAAAATAGCTGTAATTCCTAACGTAAACAAAAACGGCGCTATAGAAATAACGAAAAAGGTAATAGATATTCTCTCAGAAAACGGCGCAGAAATATACATTGACGAAAGATATGATGTTGATATCGAAAGAAGGATAAAAAAATACGATTCTTTTCCGGCTGATGCGGAGCTTATAATCGTAATAGGGGGTGACGGCTCGGTAATAGACGCTTCCGTTACCGCGGTGGAATACGATATTCCGGTGCTCGGGATAAATATCGGAAATCTCGGATATCTTGCTGAGGTTGAAACCGATTCGCTTTCCATACTGAATAAACTCTTTACCGGAGAATACAAAATTGAAGAAAAAATGCTTTTGCGAGCAGAAAAAAGAGTTAACGGAGAAAAGCAACCGTCAAACAGATTTGCGGTTAATGACGTTATAATTTCACACGAGAATTTTCTCGGTATCGCAGAGTTTGCATTGATTACCGATGATGCCGAAAGCGTAAAATACAGAGCGGACGGAATAATTCTTTCAACGCCGGTCGGCTCCACGGCTTATTCGCTTTCAGCGGGCGGCCCTATAGTTGACCACGGCATTAATTCTATTTTGGCAACTCCTATATGTCCCCATTCGTTTTTTAACCGCTCTATAATATTTAATGAGAATGCCGTAATCCTAATTAAGAATACGGGCAAATCAACGCTTAAAATCAGCATAGACGGCAGACTTTTCGAAAGCTTAAATGTTGGTGAGGTGTGCTCAGTTTCACAGCTTGACAAAAAGCTGAAAATGCTTGCTTTTAACGTTAACAATATGTTTTCTACGCTTTTTGGCAAAATGAAGAAAATCGAAAGCATATAAATAAAAACAACGGAGAACGTTATGAAAAATACAAGACAACAAAAAATTTTAGAGCTGATAACGAGATACGACATAGATACGCAGGAAATGATGATAGAAAAGCTGAGAGAAGCGGGAATAAACGCAACTCAAACAACTATCTCACGTGATATAAGGGATTTAAAGCTTGTAAAGGGAATGTCTGCAAACGGAGAATACAAATACGTATCTCCCGAGGTGAGAAAAAGCGTAGGTGCGCCGGTACTAAATTCCGCATTAACCGAGTCGGTAGTGAGAATAGAAGCCGCAGGTAATATAGTCGTTGTAAAAACCTACGCCGGAATGGCAAACGCCTTGGCGGTTTGCGTTGATTCTCTCGAGCAGCCTCACATAGTCGGAAGTGTTGCGGGAGACGATACCATACTGCTCGTCGTCAGAAGCGAGGAAATTGCAAAAGAGGTATGCCGTGAGTTGAAGGAAGCCTTCGGAATAAAATAAATTTTTAAAAGATAACTCTTATCTTATGGAGGAAAAATGCTTCTTGCCTTACATATTGAAAACGTTGCCGTAATCAAAAGGCTTGACGTTGATTTTTCAAACGGTTTTACCGTTCTTACCGGTGAAACGGGCGCAGGTAAATCTATAATTATCGATAGTATTAATCTGCTTTTGGGCGCAAGGGCGGATAAAGAGCTGATTCGCAGCGGCGAGAATAGCTGTATGGTCAGCGGTCTTTTTTCGGAGCTTTCGCCGATATCTTTAAGGGCGATTGACGAAATAGGGGTATCTCTGGATGACGATGGGAATATACTAATTCAGAGGACTGTTTTCCTTGACGGAAAATCTCAAATAAAGATAAACGGAAGAAGCGTAACTATATCTCATTTGCGAAATATAGGCCCGTCACTCATTAATATACACGGTCAAAGCGACACTCTCGCCATAACCGACACTAAAAATCAACTCGACATTATAGATTTTTATTCTCATTCTCAGGAATTGCTTTCGGAGTATAAAAACGCATATTCAGTTCTTGACGGTATCAGAAAAGAGATAGCCGATATAAAAAGCAAGGAGATAGAGCGAGAGCGTCTGGTTGAAATTCTGGAATATCAGATAAAGGATATAGATTCTCTTGCCTTATGTGAGGGAGAAGAAGAAAAGCTCGTTGAGAAAAAGGTGAAGATTAAAAACAGCGAAAAAATCAATAAGAACGCCTCATTTGCCTTTAAGGCTTTAAAGGGAAGCGAGAAGGGAAGCATTTCGCTCTTGCTTGAAAAAAGCGAACACGCTCTTATGCAGATATCTGACGTTATTCCCGCCTTTGAGGAATATTCGGATACCTTGGCTGACATCAGATTCAAGATTCTTGATATTGCCGAGGAAATTTATGCGGTAATCTCAGATATGGAAGATGACCCGACGCAGTCTCTTAACAAAATAGAATCAAGGCTTGATAAAATATCCAAAATCAAGCGAAAATACGGACTTACGGTTTCTGACGTTCTTGAATTTCGCAGAAAAGCGGCAGAGGAGCTTGAAACTCTCAAAAATTCCGATGACGCCTTGAAAAGATTATATAAAGCGGAAAAAGAGGCTTATAATACGGCGTTTGAGCTTGCCCAAAAATTGCACGCTCTGAGAGTAAATTCGGCAAAGGAAATAGAAATTTTAGTAAAAGACACTCTTGAATTTCTTGATATGCCAAAGGTTGTATTTTTCGCTTCAATAGAGCAGGAATACGAGAGCGGTGAGCTTTTGCTATATCCTGACGGCTCGGATAAATTCGAGTTTTTTATAAGCGCAAATCAGGGCGCAGAACCGCAGCCCCTTGCAAAAATCGCTTCCGGCGGCGAGCTTGCCAGAATTATGCTTGCATTAAAATCGGTTATTGCGGATAAGGACGGAGTTTCAACCGTTGTATTTGATGAAATAGACGCAGGTGTTTCCGGAAAAACCGCACGAAAAATAGGAATTAAGCTTCGCAGTCTTTCCGAAAAAACGCAAATTTTCTGCGTTACTCATAGCGCTCAGATAGCCTCGCTTGCCGAGTGCCATCTCTTGATTAAAAAGAAAACGGTCGAAGGAAAAACCGAAACCGAAATCTTTACGCTTTCCGAGGAAGGAAGAATTAACGAGCTTTCCAGAATTCTCGGAGGCATTAACGTAACGGAGGCTCAGCGCAGGGCTGCTATAGATATGCTGAACGAAAGAAATATTTACTGATAACGGGTGATTTATGAACCAACTGATTGATTTTTTAATTAATCAGGACGTTAAATACAGAAGAAACGTAAAGCTGTCGGATTTCAGTTCGATTTCAATAGGCGGAATTGCTGATATTGTCGTTTATCCGGATACGGACGGTAAGTTTATCTCACTGCTTGATTTTTTAGCAGAGAGAGATTTGCCTTTTCGTGTAATAGGCAATATGACAAACGTGCTGCCAAAAGACGAAGAAATGGATACCGTGTTTGTATGCACTTTGGCTTATAACGCATTTTCGTTTTCTGAAAATACGCTTTTTGCAAATAGCGGAGCGATGTTTTCTCACCTTATATCTAAGGCTGCCGAGCGTTCTCTTTCGGGCTATGAATCGCTCTTCGGTATTCCTGGAACGGTTGGCGCTATGATAGCTTCGAATGCGGGAGCGTACGGCGCCGAAGCTTCGGACTGTCTGAAAAATCTTTTGGTTTACGATTTTCATAAAAAAAGGTGCATTGGTTTGAAAAAAGACGAGATAAATTTTTCATACCGTGAGAGCAGCGTAAAGGACGAGGGTTTTACCGTTCTCAAAGCCGAATTTTTGCTTTCGTATGAGAGTGAAGATAAAATTCGTAACAAAATAAACGAAATAATGAATAACCGAAAAGAAAAGCAACCCTTATCAAAGAAAAGCCTCGGCAGCGTTTTTAAACGCAGCGGTGATTATGCTGCTTCGTATCTGATTGATAAAGCAGGCTTGAAGGGGGTGCGCATTGGTGGGATTTCGGTATCCGAAAAGCACGCCGGCTTTTTCGTAAACAATGGCGGTGGAACGGCGTCAGATTTTAAAGAGCTTGTTAAGCTGGTAAAAGAAAAGGTTTTTATGGAATTCGGCGTTACGCTTAACGAGGAAATAGAATATATCGATTAGCGGAGAATAATATGTCTTTTTCAATTGAGCAAAAGAATCAAATAATTAATGAGCCTATAAAAAATTCCTGCTGCCGCAAGGCTCTGCTTTGCGGAATTTTGGCTTCAAAGGCAAAGGCTTTTGACGGTGAAATTTGCTTTAATCTTGAAAAATACGAGTTTTGCGAGTTTTCTTCAAAGCTGATTTATGAATTTTACGGTAAGCAGACGAAAATCGAAACCGCAAAAAACGGGGGAAG
Source organism: Eubacteriales bacterium (assembly GCA_045602185.1). Classification (GTDB taxonomy): domain Bacteria; phylum Bacillota; class Clostridia; order Oscillospirales; family CAG-272; genus UBA1740. The sequence continues at coordinate 13,245 of JAZSBB010000033.1, read as the reverse complement.
ATGCCGTACCGTAAGCTTTTCTTCAAAATCGGCGGCAAAATATCTGTCTTCGATTTCACAAGGGAACGAACTTTACACGTCTAAATGTCCGGGTTGTTCGGCAGCTTTTTTTAAAGGCGTTTTCTTGTCAAGCGGTAATTTTTCAAATCCGGAGAAGCAATACTTGCTGGAGCTTTCTCCGCATAGCTGCGTTGAAGCTATGAATAACGAACTGGAAGGCTTAGGCCTTGCCCCCAGACTGACTAACCGAAAGGGAAAAAAATCAATATATTTCAGACGGGCATCGGAAATCGAGGATTTTTGCGGATTCGTTGGTATGACGGCCGCTATGTTTAAGATAGCAAACACACAGATTGAAAGAGAATTTTTAAACAATACGAACAGAATAGTTAATTGCGAAACGAACAATATAGAAAAAACGGTAAACGCATCGGCAAAGCAAATAGAAGTCATTCGGGCGCTTATAAATCGCAATTTGCTTTCAAATTTGCCGGACGAGCTTGAGTACACGGCAAGACTCAGAATACAAAACGAAAGTCTTTCCTTGGCGCAGCTTTCAAAGCTCTTTACGCCCCCGATATCTAAGTCGGGACTCTCACATCGACTCAGTAAAATTATGGAAATAGCGGAGCTTTTGCTTGGGTAAGGAACAAGAAAGGGGTAATTATGGGAGATTTTGTCCATCTTCACTTGCATACCGAATATAGCTTGCTTGACGGAGCGTCCAAAATCTCCGAGATTGCGGACAAGGCTATATCGGAAGGGCAGAAGGCGGTTGCAATAACCGACCACGGCGTTATGTACGGCGCAGTTGAATTTTATACTGCCTTGAAGGAAAAGGGTATTAAGCCTATTATAGGTTGCGAGGTGTACGTTGCGCCTCGTTCCAGGCATAATAAAGAAGGCAAGGGCGATGCTTCGGGGCATCACCTCATTTTGCTATGCAAAAACGAAATAGGATATAAAAACCTTTGCTATATGGTATCGAGGGCTTTCGTTGACGGCTTCTATGTGAAGCCGAGAATAGATATGGAGCTTATTTCTCTTTATCACGAGGGGCTCGTTTGTCTTTCGGGTTGCGTAGGCGGAAAAATACCGCAGCTGATTTTGTCGGGAAGCATAGACGAGGCAGAACGATACGCCCTTGAAATGAAGAGCGTTTTCGGTGATGATTTTTATTTAGAAATACAAAATCACGGACTTGACGATGAAAGACGGGTTGCCTATGCAATAAAACTAATAAGCGAAAAGCATAATATACCTATGGTTGCGACTAATGACGTGCATTATCTCGAAAGAGCTGATGCTGACGTTCAAGCAACGCTTATGTGTATTCAGACGAATAAAGTTATAACCGAAGGAAGACCTTTCGGCTTTGAAACGGACGAGTTTTATTTTAAATCAACCTCGCAGATGGAAGCTATGTTTTCTATGTTTCCCAACGCAGTGGAAAATACGGTAAAGATAGCTGAAAAGTGTAGCTTTGATTTTGAGTTTGATAAGCTCCACCTGCCGGATTTTAAGGCGGAAGGCGGTGTCAGTCATAAAGAAAAATTAAGAAATGACACATATTTAGGCTTTGAACGCAGAGCTGACGAGGGAAGATTTAATTTTTCGAAAAATTCAAGAGAGAAGTATATTGATAGAATAGAGTTTGAGCTTTCGGTCATAAATTCTATGGGATTTGACGCTTATTTTTTGATAGTCAGCGATTTCGTTGCTTACGCAAAGAGGTCAGGTATTCCTGTAGGCCCGGGTCGTGGCTCCGGTGCAGGAAGTCTTGTTGCCTTTTGTATAGGAATTACAGACGTTGACCCAATAGAATTTGATTTGCTTTTTGAAAGATTTCTTAACCCCGAGCGTGTTTCAATGCCTGATTTTGATATCGATTTTTGCTATAATAGGCGTGAGGAGGTTATCGAATACGTAAAACAAAAATACGGAGACGATAAGGTTGCCCAAATAGTAACCTTCGGTACTCTTGCAGCCCGTGCCGCCATAAGAGACGTTGGAAGGGCGCTTGGAATGCCGTATAGCAGGGTAGATACCGTGGCTAAGCTAATTCCAAGAGAATTAAACGTAACTATCGAATCTGCATTGTCTTCAAAGGAGCTTCGCCATCTTTACGACACAGAGGAGGATATTAGGCGCCTGATTGATACGAGCAAAAAATTAGAGGGAATGCCCCGCCACGCATCAACGCACGCTGCCGGAGTCGTAATAACAGAAAAACCGACTTGGGAATACGTTCCTCTTTCATACAGCGGCACCGGAGTCGTTACGCAATTCGATATGAATACAGATGCAAGGCTCGGACTTGTAAAATTTGATTTTCTTGGCTTGAGATATCTTACCGTAATCAAAGATGCGGAAAATGAAATCCGTAAAAAGTATCCCGACTTTGACGTTTCTAAAATTCCGTATAATGATGAGGCTACCTTCCGTCTTCTTTGCGAGGCACGTACGGACGGAGTTTTTCAGCTTGAATCCGGAGGAATGAAGCAGGTTCTTTTGCGGCTGCAGCCTAATTCTCTTGAGGATATAATCGCTTGTATCGCATTATACCGCCCCGGCCCCATGGATTCAATTGATAAGTTCATAGCGAGAAAACACGGAGAAGAAGCTATAGCGTATAAGGTTCCTCTTTTAAGCCGTATTCTTGACGTTACTTACGGCTGTATAGTATATCAGGAGCAGGTTATGCAAATTTGCAGGCTTCTCGCAGGATATTCCTATGCGCACGCAGACGTTGTAAGACGTGCGATGTCAAAGAAGAAAATTTCGGTTATGCAGGCCGAAAGAGAACAGTTTGTTAACGGTTGCGAGAAAAACGGCGTGAAAGCCTCGGACGCAGAAGAAATCTTCGATGAAATGGCAAGCTTTGCAAATTACGCCTTCAATAAGAGTCACGCAACGGCTTACGGCGTTATTTCTTATAGAACCGCATATTTGAAGGCTCATTATCCGGCGCAATATTTTTCTGCATTACTGACAAGCGTTCTCGATAGCGTTACAAAGCTTCGCTCGTATATTGCCGATGCGCAGAAACACGGCGTAAGCGTTTTAATGCCGGACGTAAACGAAAGCGAATCTAATTTTTCCGTCACCGATAATAATATAAGATACGGACTTTTGGCAATAAAGAACGTTGGCAGGAGCTTTGCTGACGCAGTTGTTGCCGAGAGAAGCGCAAAAAGATTTGATTCGTTTCTTGATTTCGTTCACAGAATGGCGAAATACGATATAAATAAGCGCACGGTAGAGGCACTTATAAAATGCGGAGTTTTTGATTCTCTCGGAACAAAAAGAAGCGCTCTGGTTGCTTCGTTTGAGTCCATAATAGATTCCGAGCACGACAGAAGCAGAAACAATATATCCGGGCAGATAGATTTGTTTTCGCTTTCCGAAATAAAAGATAACGGTAACGGCGGGGATTTTTCGTATCCCGATATTCCCGAATATACCTTGCGTGAGCTTTTGCTTTTGGAAAAGGAAAACTCAGGAATGTATTTTTCGGGCCATATGATAGATAATTTTTCTATGCACGCCGATAGCGTGGGCGCAGAAAAAATCTCCGATCTTTTAGAGGACGCCGAGGAAGGTGATTTTTCTCAAAAAAGGAGATATAGGGATAAACAGACCGTAAAGCTTGTAGGAATAATTACCGAGAAAAAAACAAAAGTTATCAAAAACGGAGATACGATGGCGTTTTTGAAGCTTGAGGATAGGTACGGTGAAATTGAGGTTATCGTTTTTGCAAAGCAATACAGATTGTTTCAAAATGAAATTTTTACCGAAAACGCCGTAACTGTTGAAGGCTCCCTTTCCTTTGAGGACGGAGACGAGGTAAGAGTTTTGCTCTCCGATTTAAAACCGCTTTCCAGTAATACCGAGTTTCAGAAAAGCGCAAATAAAGACTCTGGTGACGGGAAGGCTAAAACAATCTATATCAAGGTTGAGTCTATCTCCGATTCTGTGGTAAAGATTATTACGAGGACTGCTCTTATCAACGGCGGAAATTCGAAAATAGTCTTGTTTGACTCCTCAAAGCAAAAATATCAGATGCTGAGCGGGGTTTCACTTTCACCCTCGGAAAAGGTGATTGCAAGGCTGAGGTCGGCTTTCGGTGAAGGTAACGTAGTTATAAAATAATTTAAATTTTAAATATTGACTTTGATTTTTTCAGGGTATATAATATAAGTGTAAATTGATTGCGAGGTGATTTTGTGATATTCGATATTATACTTGATGCAATCATAGTTTTGGTGATTGTTTTTGCAGTAATTTTCGGTATAAAAAGAGGTTTTGTCAAAATTATTGCAAAGCCCATTCGATTTTTCGCTTCATTCGCCATCGCCTTCGGATTGGCAAATCCGATTTCAAAGAGCTTAGTAGTGCCGTTGCTGGGCGCTCCTATTTCGGGTCAGATAAAGAGCTATCTTTTGGAAAATTGCCCGAATATTACGCCGCAAACGGCAGCAGACGAGCTTCCTACGCTTCTTAAAATTGCCGCTAATATTCTCGGTATAGATATCGGAGCTCTTTCTACTGAAAGCACTATAGACGCCTTGGTAGATTCTCTTGCAATGCCGATTATATATCTTATATCGGTTATACTGACCTTCATTTTGCTTTATTTTGTAGCAAAGCTTCTGCTTTCAATCCTCATTTCCATTTTATCCTCAATGTTTGAAGACGGACTCTTGAGTCTTCCGAATAAGCTTCTCGGCTGCCTTTTTAATACTCTTGCCGCTATAGTAATCGTGTGGGGCTTTACCGTGATTTTTGAATTTGCTATACACCTGCCGATGTTTGCGGATAACAGCTGGGTGCAGAGCTTTGAGGGCGGGTTCATTTATCAGTTCTTTAGCAGCTTGAATCCGGTGGATATGTTGCTTGGTTTTTAATTTAACAGATATCCGGGCTACTCGTGTTAAAGCGGTCTGCCACGACTGCAATAATTGCGATTAGCCCGTTTCGTAAGAAAGGTTTTATGATGAAAATGCAAAGATGCGTAAGGTGCAAAAAGCGCCCTGCCGTAGTTTTTATAACTCGAATGGAAAATAACGAAACGTTGCACGAGGGGCTTTGCCTGGTTTGCGCTAAGGAGCTGGGAATCAAACCTGTGGACGATATTTTAAAGAATATGGGCGTTGATGAGGAAAATCTTGAAGGGCTTTCCGGTGAAATGGAGGGTATGCTTACCGCAATGGACTCGGACGGTGAGGAATCTTCGTTAACGGACGGGGGAGCGCCGGCTATAGATTTCCAAAAGCTTTTTTCCGGATTTGGCTTTCCGCTTAATCCGCAATCCGCAAAGCGTCCGAACGACAAAAAAAGCAAAAAGGACAAGAAAGGCGAAAAAAGCGAGGACGAAAAGAAGCTTTTGCGTACCTATTGCACTGATTTGACAGAAAAGGCAAGAAATGGTAACAGCGATAAAATCGTTGGCCGTGACAGAGAGCTTGACAGAGTAATACAGATACTTTGCCGCCGTCAAAAAAACAATCCCTGTCTCATAGGTGAGCCGGGCGTTGGAAAAACCGCTATTGCAGAAGCATTAGCGCAAAGAATTGTTGATAAGAGCGTTCCGCAAAAGCTTAGTGACGCTGAAATCTGGTTGCTTGACCTTACCGCTTTAGTTGCGGGCACGCAGTTCAGAGGTCAGTTTGAGTCGAGAATACTCGGTTTAATAAAAGAGGTAAAAAATGCCGGAAACGTCATTCTTATGATTGACGAGGTTCACACTATCGTGAGCGCCGGTGACTCGGAAGGCAGTATGAGTGCGGCGAATATTCTAAAGCCTGCGCTTTCACGTGGCGAAATTCAGGTCATAGGCGCAACTACACTGAAGGAATATCGCAAATATATAGAAAAGGACAGCGCCCTTGAACGAAGATTTCAGCCGGTTATGGTAAACGAGCCGTCAATAGATGAAACGGTTCAGGTTATTCTCGGAATCAAGAAATATTACGAGGACTTTCACGGAGCACGTATATCAGATTCAGTTGCGAGAGCAGCTGTAGTAATGTCCGAAAGATACATTACGGATAGATTTCTTCCCGATAAGGCAATAGACCTTATAGACGAGGCAGCATCAAGAGTTGCGCTTTCATCGGCCGAGCTTAACGAAAGCATCGCTCTCGGAAAAAAGCTTGTTGAGCTTAACGCTTCCGTTGACGCACTCACGTCAAAAACCGAAACGCCGGAAGGTCAGACTGAGGAAAATTACAAGAAAATAGCTGATTTAAAGGTTGAAAAGATAAATCTTGAAAACAGAATGAAGGAGCTTAGCGAAGCCGTATCAAAGCTGGAGGTTACCGTTAATGATATAGCTAACGTCATAGAAATATGGACGGGCGTTCCGGCTCAGGATATAAGAGCGGACGAGCTTGGAGAATTGACAGGTCTTTCGGAAAGAATTACGGCAAAGCTTGTTGGTCAAAGCGAGGCGGTAGATGCGGTTGTCAGGGCCGTAAAAAGAAAGCGAGCCGGAATTTCCTACAGAAGAAATCCCGTTTCTATGATTTTTGCGGGGCCTACCGGTGTGGGAAAAACCGAGCTTGTCAAGGTTCTTGCCGATGAGCTTTTCAAGCAGCCGGAGTCTTTAATTCGTCTTGATATGTCTGAATTTATGGAAAAACATTCAGTATCGAGAATTATCGGCGCCCCTCCCGGATACGTTGGATATGACGAGGCAGGGCAGCTCACCGAAAAAATCAGGAGAAGACCGCACGCAGTTATACTTTTTGACGAAATTGAAAAAGCTCACCCTGACGTGCTTAATATTCTCTTGCAGATACTTGATGACGGTAAGATTACCGATGCGCAGGGAAGACAGGTTAATTTTGAAAATGCAATTATAGTAATGACCACTAATGCCGGAAGCGAAAAATCAGCGTCAGTATCCGGATTTTCTGAAAACCGCCAGGTACTGCTGAAGGACAAAACCGAAAAAGCTCTTTCTCAGTTTTTGCGCCCGGAATTTATAAACCGAATAGACGAAATTATAACGTTTAACCGTCTTACCAAAGACGACTTTGTAAAAATTGCCGAGATAAGCTTAAAAAAGCTTGCTGACCATATGAATGATAAGGGAACGAGGCTGACCTATTCCGAAGACGTGCTTTCATATATAGCCGAAAAATCTTATTCCGAGAAATACGGAGCAAGAAATATGCGCAGATTTATTGAAAGAAACGTGGAGGATAAAATTGCAGCGCTCATTATCGACAGCTACGGCACCAGGCTTCTCGGTATTCACCTTACGGTGAAGGACGGAGATATAAACGTCAGTTCAATATGATTAAAGGAGATACAAAATGGCAGAATGCTCTCACGATTGCGCAAATTGCGCTGAGAAATGCTCTAAGGAATCGTTACTTGCGCCGCAGAATAAGGCCAGTAATGTCAAAAAGGTTATCGGTGTAGTCAGCGGAAAGGGCGGAGTTGGAAAATCGCTCGTTACGTCAATGCTTGCGGTCACAATGCAAAGGAGAGGCTATAAAACGGCGATTCTCGATGCGGATATCACCGGACCGTCAATTCCTAAGGCGTTCGGATTAAAGCCGGGCTCTGTTACCGGCAGCGACCTTGGAATGTTTCCGCCTATGACCAAAACCGGAATTGAGGTTATGAGCCTTAATTTGCTTATGGACGATGAAACTAAGCCTGTAGTTTGGAGGGGACCTGTTATTGCGGGAACCGTCAAGCAGTTCTGGACTGACGTAGTTTGGAACGAGGTTGATTATATGTTCGTTGATATGCCTCCCGGAACCGGTGACGTTCCGCTTACCGTTTTTCAAAGTTTGCCAATTGACGGCATAGTTATCGTAACCAGTCCTCAGGAGTTGGTTTCAATGATTGTTGAAAAGGCGGTAAATATGGCAGAGCTTATGGATATCAAAATTCTCGGCTTGATAGAGAATTACAGCTATCTTGCCTGTCCCGATTGCGGCAAGGTTATAAAGATTTTCGGTGAAAGCCACGTTGATGAGTTGGCAAAGGAAAAATCAACGAGAGTTCTTGCTAAGATTCCGATAAATCCCGAATTTGCTTCTTTGTGCGACAAGGGAGTTATCGAGCTTTTCGAGGGGGATTACCTCGAGGCAGCTGCCGATTATTTCGAAACGATATAAAAGCTTAACACAGTCACGTTTGGTAATAAACGAATAAATGAGGGTAACGAGGTTCAAAAGACCGCCGTTGCCCTCGTTTTTTCGTTCGTTTATGTCAAAAACCTTTGCTTGTGTTATCGTTAGAACTGGCGGAAGAAAAAACTCTTATTTGCATACCGTTTACGACAAGTTATTTGCTTTGTCTGTGCTAAAATACTGTTTGCAAAGCATTATAAGCAGAGGAAATTTATGAAAACTGTATACGTTGATATTTATTTTTTAATAAATTTTTCAGTAGACCTTTTGAGCTTACATATGGCGTCCCGATTTACAAAAATTTCGGTAAGCGGTATCAGAATATTGCTTGGCGCTGCAGTGGGCGGTATTTATGCGGTTCTTTTAGTATTTTTGCCGGAAAATCCGATACTGTTTTCTTTTGCAACGGTTGTCAGCGGCTTGATTATCGTAAATATCTGCGCATCTAAATGCGCTAAAATGCGAAAAATTAAATATTTTGCCGCATTTCTTTTCTTTGAAATTATAATCGGCGGAACTGTGTACTTTATATACGGAATTTTGGAGCGAAACATAGAATATACCATTATAGATGAAAGCGGAACGAACAGAAACGTTTTAATTCTATCCTTGGTCGTTCTTCTTTCTATAGGTGTTCTTAAACTCTTTCTTTCGCTCTTTAAAAATACAGTCAGCGAAAAAAGTGTGGAGCTGAAGATTCTGCTATTCGATAAGGAGTATTTAATTTCGGCGCTTGTGGATACGGGCAACCTTGCCGGCGACCCGCTAGATTTGACGCCGGTAACGTTTTTATCTAACCAAACCTCAAATAAGCTTATGAAGGGAAGGGTGCCTTCTGCCTCGGTCCTAGAATCCCTCGATGAGAAAACTAAAAAAAGGATAAGGGTTATACCGATAACCGTTAGCGGTAAAACCAAAATTTTGTATGCTATAAAGCCTGATTCCGTTTATGTAATAAGGCCTTACGGATGTGAAAAAATTAATACTGTAATTGCATTTGATAAGGAGGTAAGAAGCTATGGCGGCTTCGAGGCGCTGGTACCCGCATCGGCGCTTGATAATATAAAATGAGAATAATAGCTTTTTTAAAGAAAATCAGAGCTTGGATAGCAGTACGTTTTAAAACGAGCGAGGTTTTTTACATAAACGGTAACGATAATCTTCCGCCGCCCTTAACTGCAACAGAGGAAGAAAATTTTATAAATTCCATAGACATACCGGAGTCCAGAGACGCATTGATAGAACATAATTTAAGACTGGTGGTATATATAGCGAAGCGCTTTGAAAATACCGGCGTTGGAATTGAGGAATTAATATCAATAGGAACAGTAGGCTTGATTAAGGGGATAAGCACCTTTAACTGCGATAAAAACATAAAGCTCGCTACCTATGCTTCAAGGTGCATAGAAAACGAGATACTTATGTTTATACGTAAGCATTCCGGGAAAAAGCGTGAGGTTTCGATAGACGAACCTTTGAGCGTTGATTGGGACGGCAACGAATTGCTTTTATCGGACATTCTGGGCTCAGAGGCTGACAGTGTTTCAAAACGAATGGAAGATGACGAGGAAAAGAAAATTTTAATCGGCGCCGTGGCTTCGCTATCAGAGCGAGAGCGTGTGATTATAGAAATGCGGTATGGATTATCCGGAACGAAGGAGCTTACGCAAAAGGAGGTTGCGGATACTCTCGGCATTTCGCAAAGCTACATTTCAAGGCTTGAAAAGAAAATTATGTTTGAATTAAGAAAAAAGATAGAGGAAAAAATATAAAAATTTTGAAAATTAAAAGAGTTTTTTTCTTAAAGGTATTGCAAAAACAAAAATAATGTGTTATAATAAATAGCAATTGAAAAGAATTACTATGTAATGAGGTGTTAAAATGAAGGCAGGAATACATCCCGAATACAAAGAAGCTACCATTAGATGCGCTTGCGGCGAAACCGTTCTTACCCACTCTGTAAAGGATGATATGAACGTTGAAATTTGCTCTAAATGCCATCCTTTCTATACCGGTAAGCAGAAGTTTGTAGATGCCGGCGGACGTGTTGATAAGTTTAAGAAGCGTCTTGCAAAGGCTGGCAAGTAATCTACAAGCCCAAAAGGAGCGCAGGATATCTAAGGTTGATATCCTCGCTCTTTTTGTTTAATTTATTAGTCGAAGTAGGTGGTTTTGTGTCAAATATAAACAATGAAAAAGCTATTTTGGTTTCTATAGCCGAAAGAAGCTCTGACCTAGCTGAGTGCGAAATAAGCCTTGATGAGCTGGAGCGGTTATTGAATACGGCGGGCGGAACTGCAGTTTTGAGGGTTATACAGGTAAAGGAATCCTTCAATGTAAGAACCTGCATCGGCAGCGGAAAGGTAAAGGAGATTTCAGATGCTTGTAAATCAGAAGATATAAAGCTCGTTATTTTTGATTTTGAGCTTTCTCCTATGCAGATACGTAATCTTGAAAATGATATCGGTGACGTTACGGTTATAGACAGAAGCATGCTCATTTTGGACATCTTTGCCTTACACGCAACCAGCGCTGACGGTAAATTGCAGGTTGAACTTGCTCAGCTGAAATATTCAGCACCGAGACTGACCGGAAAAGGAATTGAACTTTCCCGGCAGGGCGGTGGAATCGGCTCCAGAGGCCCCGGTGAGTCGAAGCTCGAAACGGATAGACGTCACCTTCGTGAAAAAATCAATAACCTTGAGGCGAGGCTGAGAGAGCTTGAACACACACGGTTAGTAATGCGTTCTCAGCGTGACAGAAGCGGTCTTGCCAAAATTGCTATAGTTGGATATACCAATGCTGGTAAATCCACGCTCTTAAACGCCCTGACCGGCGCTAACGTGCTTTCCGAGGACAAGCTCTTTGCAACCCTTGACCCAACTACCAGAAAATGTGAGCTTCCTTCGGGAGAAAGCGTCCTCTTTACCGATACCGTTGGATTTGTCAGAAAGCTGCCTCATCATCTCATAAAGGCGTTCAAATCAACGCTGGACGAGGTTTTGTATGCGGATTTGCTATTAATAGTGTCGGATGTTACGGATGCGGAAGTTCCTAAGCATCTAAAGGTCACCGAGGAGGTAATTGCCGACCTCGGTGCATCTGAAAAGCCGAGACTTTACGTTTACAACAAATGCGATGAGTTCGAAGAAACTTTATTTCCTACCGAAAAAGACAGCGTCTTTATAAGCGCAAGGACGGGTGAAGGAATCGCAGAATTGCTCAATGCCATAGAAAACAAACTTGCCGAGTTCAAGAAGGAATATAAAATTTTAATTCCTTATGAAAAGCAGTCGCTCGTTAGCGCAATATATAAGGATTACAGCATAAAGTCTACGGAATATACCGAAGACGGCACTCTTATCGTAGCGGTGCTTGACGAAAAGGGAAAGGCTATTTATCAAAAATACATTAGAGAGATATAGGTTATGGAAAGCTATACTACGGTACTAGGCGAGGGAAGCTTTAAATATGAGGAGAAAAAATCCGTTTTTATCGCTACCGCAGCTCCGGTAAAAAACGAAGCTGAGGCGTTGGATTTTCTGTCGTACGTCAAGAAAAAGTATCCCGACGCAAGACATCACGTTTACGCTTATTCTGTTCGAGAGAATTCAATTATGCGTTTTTCAGATGACGGCGAGCCGCAAGGGACAGCGGGAATGCCGGTTCTTGATGCAATAAGAAAAAACGGTTGTAACGATACGGCCATAGTCGTAATACGTTATTTCGGCGGAACTCTTTTGGGAACCGGTGGACTTGTCAGGGCATATTCTGCGGCGGCAGTCGGTGCGCTTCAGGAAGCTATGATAATAACGTACGATATATATACTAAATCCGACATTGAAATTTCATATTCGGATTATCAAAAGGTCGTTCCAATTATGAATTTATGCGGTTACAGAATAAAGGACACCGAATATCTTGACAATGTAATTGTAAAAGGCAGTATTTTGTCTTCAAAATATGAAGAATTCATCAAGAAAATAGTCGATATAACCGGTGCGAGAGCTAAAATTTCAAAGGTCGGCGAAGATTATGAGTATTAATTGTCAAAAATAAAAGTGATTTGCATTTTTCGGTCGTATATTATAGTAAAATAAAAAGGAGGGATAGATATGATAAGCAGAGATACGGTTGATGAAATTCTTTTGCGAAATGATATTGAATCTCTCATCGGAAATTACGTTTCTTTAAAACGTGCGGGCTCGAATTTAAAGGGCTTGTGTCCGTTTCATAACGAAAAAACGCCCTCGTTTACCGTTTATCCGGCAGAAAACAGCTTTTATTGCTTCGGTTGCGGAATGGGCGGTAACGCAATTACCTTCGTAAGACAGATAGAGCATCTTGACTATCCTGACGCCATAGAATTTTTGGCAAAGCGGGCGGGCATTACGGTAGTTCGGGATTCCGAACACGCTTATCCTAAAAAAACGGGAATACAAAAGGATAGGCTTCTTAAAATGAACGTTGATGCCGCTAAGTTCTTTCACGCTATGCTATTTGCGGACAATCCCGATTCCAAGGCGGCGCTGTCGTATTTCGTTGATAACCGTAAGCTTTCCGTATCAACAATCAAGCATTTCGGCCTAGGCTACGCTCCGAATAGCTACGATGCCATAATTAAATATCTTTCGGCAAAGGGCTATACCAAAGACGAAATGACGGAGGCCTTCTTTGCTATGAAAAGCGAAAAAGGCGCAATTTACGACTCGTTTCGTAATCGAGTTATGTTTCCGATAATCGATGCTTCGGGAAACGTTATTGCCTTCGGCGGCAGAGTCCTTGACGATTCAAAGCCGAAATACCGAAACACGATGGATACCCCGGTTTTTAAAAAGTCTTATAATTTGTTTGCGCTCAATTTTGCAAGAAAGGCTTGCTCGGACTTGCTTATACTTTGCGAAGGTTATATGGATGTCATTGCTTTGCATTCCGCCGGATTCGTTAATGCAGTTGCGACACTTGGAACGGCGATTACTCCCGACCAGGCTAAGCTAATGAAGCGTTATACCAAAAAGGTAGCTATATGCTATGATGCAGACGAAGCAGGGCAAAAGGCAACGCAAAAAGCTATGCGTCTGCTTAGCGATGC
>JAZSBB010000032.1:0-4236 GCA_045602185.1 Eubacteriales bacterium | reverse complement strand
CCGTCAAGGCGGAGTGTATCATAGTGTCCGTCGAGGTTGTCGGGATCACCCTTGAAATGATCGCACGTGACACATTTTTCTCTTATAACCTCACGGAGTCTGCGCTCGTATTCAATGCGAAGCATCACTTTGCCGTTTATTTCCTCGATGATAGTCACCTGCAACGGATTTACGTAAACGGTCTTTTGATCTTCTTCGATAAAATACGGAGCAACAGAGTGTTCCTCACTTAACATAGTCATTTTGATAAACTTTTGACTACTGTTATTTACAAATTCAACAAATTCCTCGACGGTTTTTATTCCTTCGGGAAATCTGAAATAGTTATTGTCAAGTTGAAGTATTTTCATTTTTACACCTCATTAACCTATTTTCTTGATAATATAGAACTTATCCATTTGGCTATCGTATAAGCCAATAACTTTTTTATTGTTGTAATCTTCAAGGGTGAACTTTGCGAACATACTGCTTGAAAAGTAAGCATTGGTGCTGACTTGTCTTGTTACGCCCTCGTCATTGATTGTAACCGTGTAATAGACTGCGCCACGGTACGCATACGAGGTAGAAACATTGTCGAGCATTACCTCATACGAATTAAACTCTGCGTAGTGCTTCAAGATATAAAGCATTTTGTAGCCGTAATAAGCCACGAATGGCAAGTATATCACGCTATATATTGACATTACTATCAGCCAAACCTGCATACCCATACCGGGTTTTATATCATCAAAGCCAATTATAAGTACGCCGAAAAGCATCACCACGGCTATAACAGCCCAAATGCCGAGAAGCCAATAGAAAGAGGTTTTTCTCCATTGGTACTCAACGCTGTTTTTAATATCTTCTCTTGTGAAATCGTTTTTCATAGTTAGTCCTTTTTTTCTATTGGTGTTGTGCTTGCGTTTTTCCAAAGAGCTGCCAACGAATAATTTAGTGCCTTAATCTCGTCAAGGCTGATTTTATATCGGTCATCGTATTCCTTCTTGTATCGGAAAACCGACCACTGAAACGCCTTTTCGGTGTAGCCCATAACTTTTAGTCTATTGACAGCATTTCCAAAATCTCTTTCGCCTTCGGTAATGTAGCGCACGTCCACAAGCTCATCATCTACAAGCTTTGCGACAAACCACGTATTTGCCATTTTTGTTTCGGGGTTATACAAAATTCCTAACACATAGTAGCAATCGGTGTTTTTGTTATACTCAATAACCGATAGGCGAAAAAGCTCTCTTTCGGAAAACAACTGACAGACGAGAGAAAAATCGTCGGTTTTATATTTTGCCAAAAGAGTTTTTGACGTCTTTGTGTGGCTTTCAATGCTATAAAAATACTTTCCGTCCGGCGAGAATAGCATATTTTCATCCTGACCGCCATCAATTTTGGAAAAACGGAACTTCTTGACGAGCTTTAATGGCTCAAAAGAGTAGATTGCCATTCTTCCATCGGTGGTTTTGACTACAAAAATATCACCGAGCGGAGAGATAACCGCATTATATGCGTATGTAAGATCCTTGAAGGTAGCAAGCTCTGTGCCGTTTTTATCGTAAACGTACACGGTGCTGCCCGTAAGACCTATATCGTATTTATCGTTGCCGATAAAAGTCCAAAATTTCTTTGCCATAATTAGTCCTCAAAACAGAAAAGCCATTCAACAAAAAGGCACAGTACACCTATGTTAAATGGCTCAATGATTTTTTATAAAAGTGCGTTCGGAAGGGGGCGAGCCGAACAATACGCCCTGTGGTCTATCATAAACACGAAGTCTTACTTTAGACATACTGTTACCCCTTTCGATAATTTTCCAATTATAGTATAGCATATTTTTTCAGCTTTTTCAATACTTTTCCGGCTCAATATACATATTTATGTATATATTTTTACGACATTTATGGTCGAATTTCCGCTAAAAAAGTCAAAAGGCATCGGCAATATACACCGATGCCTATATCCTACACGCTCAATACTTTTTTGTACTGTGGCTGAAACTATGGATCGACCTGACTTTTATCATTGGCAAGCCAATGTTGCGGAACCACCATAGTTGCTCACGAAATTGTTTGTTTTTAGCGTGTTGATATCAATAGTCAGAACTCCTTTTCGGTGACGTTGAAAATATGCTTTTTCTTGCGCTTTGCGTACTGATACGTTTTATAAGCTCCGCCCCAATCGTGATTGATACCGCAGATAACGTAATCGGCTTGCTCGACCATCCACCTATTACGGTAGGTAATGGCAAACCTCGGCGGCTTATCCTCGATTTCCGGGTATATGATCTCGTCGTATCGTGTCTTTTGATACTCCAAATGATTTTGCTGATATTCCACCGTCATATACGGGGTAATGAATATGAGCGAAACGCCGGGGTGAATGGCTTTATATTTCTTGCAGCAATCATAGGCAAAGCTGTCAAAAGAGCCGTAACCTCCCAAGTAAAAATCCGCAGGATTATCACCGACCTTTTCTTCCAAAAAGGCAAGGATTTTTTGCTCGTATTCTTCCGTTCTTATGAACTGTGAATGACCGCAAAAGGTAATAATCATAGAAAATACCTCTTTATGTAGGTGTACCTACATAGTATATCACACTTTTGTGAAAAAATCAATAGTATGTAGGTGTACCTTCTTATATTTTTTCCTATTTATTGATAAAATATATATGTAGGCAAAACTACGGAGATAAATCTACTTATGGGAGGTGTTTGCGTGACTGTAAATGACGCTGTTGCGAGAAGAATTACAAAGCTCTTACGAGAAAAAGATATGACACAATATCGTTTAGAGCTTGACTCCGGCATACAACACGGAAGTATGCAGTGCATAATGAACGGACGAAACAAAACTGTTACGTTAAGCACCGTGATTATGCTTGCTCGCGGCTTTAACATTTCGCTGACGGAATTTTTAGACGATGATCTGTTCCGCAGTGAAGATTTAGAGGTGGAATAAAGGCTATCTGTTCGTAGATAGCTTTTATTTTTTTGCCTGCTTATTTTCTTCGGTTTTATCTGTATCGCCTTTGTAATAATCTTCAATCGCGCCTAAAAGAGAGGTACAAAATACGTTAAAGACCTCTTTCGGCATATTTTCGAGCTTTGGCGTTCCTTGCGTTATTACCTCGTGCTTGATTTCTTTCATAGAGCTTGCTCCTTTCGTTTTTTTCAAGAATAGCAATTTCCAAGAAAGAATGTTAGAAACACAGCCCCAAGTAAACTAAAACTGAATATCCATTGTTTCCGTTTTTGGTGAAAGTTTATCCCAAATTTGTCCTAACTGAATTTTGCTTTTTTCGGTGGGTTATATCAGAAACCGCCGTTGCGGTCAAGGGAAAAAATTATCGCTGAAAACAACAAAAGCCGATTTTTCGGACACTAAAAATGTTCGTTAAATCGGCTTTTTTCTATTGGTACAATAATGCAATATTTTTTTCTCTTTCCTTGACCGCTTAGGCGTTTTCTGATGTGGGGGTGTTGAGGATCTTGGATATAGGAAAAGTTGTGTTTCCGTTTTGGCTCTGTTTGGGTAAATCGGTATTTTATCGGTTTTGAGCTTGTAAACGGTTGGGATTGACTTTCTAACATTCCAAAGAACAAAACGCTACCATTAAATAAAAAACGCACAAGGAGGCAGAAAATATGAAAACAGCAGTCATTTACGCACGATATTCGAGTGATAGCCAGACCGAGCAATCCATTGAAGGTCAGCTTCGAGAATGTCAGAAATATGCACAGGCACACGATATACTGATACTTGATACTTACATTGACCGCGCTATGACGGGTACAAATGATAACCGTTTTGATTTTCAGCGTATGCTGAAAGACAGCGGAAAAAGACAATGGGATTACGTTATCGTATATAAACTTGACCGTTTTTCCCGTAACAAATATGAGTCGGTTATCCACAAAAAGACGTTAAGGGACAACGGCGTGAAGCTCCTATCCGCTATGGAGCAGATACCCGACACACCCGAAGGCACGCTTATGGAGGCTCTGCTTGAAGGCTTTAATCAATACTACTCTGAGGAACTGACGCAAAAGGTTAATCGCGGCTTGCGTGAAAGTTGGCTGAAAGGCAACGCTACGGGCGGTCAACATATTTTCGGTTATGACGTCGTTGATAAAAAGTACGTTATCAATGAATACGAGGCTGCCGTTGTTATAGAAGCGTTTACCAAGTACGCACAAGGCTACAAAGCGCGTGCTATTGCAAAGGATATGCAGGAGCGAGGTTTGCGCCG
>JAZSBB010000031.1:0-19900 GCA_045602185.1 Eubacteriales bacterium | reverse complement strand
AGGCTCCGCTTTGTTTTACATAAATTAGTTCGAAACGTAGGGAAGAAGAGCCATCTGACGAGCTCTCTTGATTGCTATGGTAAGCTGACGCTGGTGAAGAGCGCAAGTACCGGATACTCGTCTGGGGAGAATTTTCGCTCTCTCGGAAATAAACTTTCTGAGCTTTGCTACGTCCTTGTAGTCGATTCCGTCAACCTTATCCTGACAGAAGATGCAAACCTTCTTTCTTCTGTGCATAGGGCGGAAGGGACGCTGTGTATCGTTTCTATCCATTTGAATAGTCCATAAACCTTTCCGACTCACGTTTTCAATATTTCTTGCCCGCTGTGAGCCTAGCGGGTAAGGACGGAGCCCATATATCAGAAGGGCAAATCACCGTCATTCGGAATTTCTTCGAAATTTGCGCCCGCACTGTTAAAGGTGGGTGCGCCGTAAGCCTCGGGAGTATAAGAAGCTCCGCCTGCCGCTACGGGTGCTCCGCCTGCGGTCTGGTTAGCTGACGCAACGAAGGAAACCTCGTCCGCAACTACCTCGGTAGCATATCTCTTTTGACCCTGATTGTCATTCCAGCTTCTTGTCTGGAGCTGACCGCAAATAAGAATGGGATTTCCCTTCTTGAAATAGCGGCTTACGAATTCAGCCTGCTGCCTCCAGGTAACCACGTTAATAAAGTCAACGTTCTGCTGCCCTTGGTCAGCCTTTGCAAAACGGCGGTTAACAGCGATAGAGAAGGAACAAACCGAAATTCCTCCGGTCGTCTGCTTCAATTCGGGATCCGCAGTCATATTTCCTATAAGGATAACTTTGTTAAAGCTTGCCATGTTTTCCGCCTCCTATTGTTAAAAAATTAAGCTTCAGTAGCTTCTTCGGTAGCTTCGGTTGCTTCAGCGGTCTCCGAAACGGGAGCCTCTGCTTTAGCGGCCTTCTCGCACTTGGTCGTGGTCATATAACGGAGAACACCTTCAGTGATTCCGAATACACGCTCAAGCTCAAGAGGGAAGCTAGGTTCGCTCTTAAAGGTAATGAGAACGTAATATCCCTCGGTAACGTAGTTGATAGGATATGCGAATCTTCTCTTACCCCACTCGTTAACGGTAACGTCAGTTGCGTTTTCATTTACGAGATTTACAAACTTCTCAACGAGAGCCTTGCAATCCTCTTCAACGAGGTTGCCGCTTACTGCAAAGAGAGTTTCGTAAGAACAAATCTTCTTTTCCATTGAAATACACCTCCTTATGGTCATTAGGCTGCCGCCCGGCAGCAAGGGGGGTCGAACCGTTGTCCGAACCGATATAGTATTTTATCACAATTCTTTTTGTTTGTCAAGGGGGTTGACAATATTTTTATTTAATGCTAAAATTAACCTAATAAAATAAGAGGTTTTACAAAATGAAAGTAGTAAAGGAAAGAGCGAATGCAAAGATAAATCTTTACCTTGACGTTCTCGCAAAAAGAGCTGACGGATTTCACGATATTAAAACGGTGATGCATTCCTTGAATTTCGGTGATGAAATTACCGTTTCGGCTTCTCCTGCCGAGAAAACGTCTGTAAAGCTTACGGTTGTAGGTAATAGATTTCTTCCCGTAGACAGCCGCAATATTGCCGTAAAGGCGGCGCAGCTTTTTATTGAGCGCATAGGCTCTCCCGCCGAGGTTAATATAAACCTCGTGAAGCGAATACCTATTGCAGCAGGTCTTGCAGGCGGCTCGTCTGACGCTGCGGCGGTTCTTCGAGCCTTAAACAAGCTTTATTCAAAGTTTTTCTCCATTCAGGCGTTGTCTGATATGGCTGCCGAGCTTGGCAGTGACGTTGCTTATTGTCTCTACGGCAAAACTGCGCTTTGCACCGGCAGAGGCGAAAAGATAACCAAGCTGCAATCCGCAATAAGTGAGAGCTTCGTTTTTGCCTTAGCTAACGAAAGGGTATCAACTCCGGCGGCGTATAAAACCCTGGACGGATACTATAACGATTTTGACGGCTCGGTGGCAACCGGGGGCGAGGATAAGTACGAAACTCTGATAGAAGGTCTCAAAAACGGAAGTCTCTCTGCCAAAGGCCTTTTCAATGCGTTTGAAGCACCGATTTTTCGGGAATGCAAGGGCGCTTGTAAAATAAAAGCAAAGCTTTTAGAGCTTGGAGCAAAGGGAGCCTTAATGAGCGGAAGCGGCCCCTCCGTTTTCGGTGTTTTTGATAGCTTTGACGAGGCAAGGGCGGCGTGCTCAGCACTGAGAGAAATGAAATACAAGGCGTATTATGCGAAATCTGTATAAGCGCCAAGAAAAAAGCACTGTATGATATAAGGTTTTTACCGATAAAGCATACGTGCTTTTTTCTTATAAAAAGGCTCTTTTTTTATTTAAATCATTGACAACGTACGCTAAATATGTTAAAATTTATTATTAGCAAAAAGAACGGAAAAGAAAGGAGTTAGCACTATGCAAAGCAAGGACGAAATGGATTCGTTTTGGGATTTGGACAAGCTTGTACCGCATAAGAAGCCAAGCTCGCTTTCTTCTTTTTCTACTAAGGAAAAAACAGTTACGGTAAATATTTCGGGCGACCCGGAAGAAAAAAACGACAGATTAAAGCTTACCTCCGTTTGCGAGAGCGCAAAGGAAGGTAAGAAAGAATCCTTAGTTTATTACCCGACAAGCGCTCTTATAAAAAAAGTTACCGTTAAGCACGTTCCGGATAAATTCGATTTTCATTCAAATTTCATAAAGGCGGCAGAGCTTTATTTTGATTTTTCCGGAACGGAATGCGATTTTGCACCCTTTTATTCCTATATGCCGCAATATACTCAGCTTACTCAACCGCAAAAAAACTATTATTTTTACTGGCGTTCAATGCAAAGAAGGGGTAAATATATAAAAACCGACTATTCGTATTTTTACCTCTACGTTTACGAGATTTTGAATCTTCCCGAGCTTATACCGGCAAAAAAAGGAATAAAAATTCTTATAGACCTTTGGAAAAACTACCGAAAAACACTTCCCAACATAGATTCGAATATGGCGCTTTGGGTTCAGGATTACTGCTTGGTGTATAACGTTCCGCTGCCTATGCAGGACGTTAAGGACTTTATATTCGACATAATGTCTGTTTCAAAATTTAAAGAATTTTATTTTTCCACGTACGAGCGTCTTGACGCTGACGGAGTAGGCTCACTTATAGCTTATCTCTCCGATTACGACTGGAGACGTGGTAAGTATGCAGGCGGAGACAACAAGGAAGCCTACGTTAAGCATCTTATGAATGCTATGGGGCTTTTTATGGAAAGGCTGCTGGAGTCAGGCTCACTTGGAATGGGAGACGGCGCCTTATCCGTCAGAGAGGATAACGCTTTTCGCTTTGCGCTTACAACCTGTCCGATTAAGTACAGAGTGACGGTAGAATACAGAAAGCTTTCGGAGGAGCCTGAGGTCAGAGCAACAGTGACCTCTGCGCTAAAATATACCGAGAACAAGCTTCGTGCGCTTCTCGGTGTTAAAAGCAGGTTAGTGGTAAAGGATATTTCACCCGAGTATACGGCAGCAATAGACGGATATTTTTCTCAGCTTTTTGAAAAGGTAAACAGAGAGCGTATGAGAGCGCAGCGCCCGGAATACGAAAAGCTTTACGAGGCTTATTCCGAGGAGCTTTCATCGGACGGAGCCGATGAAATAGAGAGAGCCTCTTGGGAAACCACGGCAAGGCTTGTTTGCTGTGATGAAATCGAAGCGGAAGAAGCCGAATGTTCTCACCCCTGCGAACCTAACGCAAAGTCAGAAACGGCCGAAGACGCTTCGTACGGACTTTCTGACGATTTCGTTCGATTCGTTTTATTCGCTTGTAGCGAGGACTTTTCTTCTATGCGAGCGCTATGCGAGTCTATTGGTATATACGAGGATGCTGTTGCTGACGCAGTAAACGAGGCGTTTTTTGATAATTTCGGAGACGTCATTCTTGAAAATAACGGGGAAGGCTATACGGTAATTTCGGATTACAGAGAGGATATAAAAAATTGGCTTACGAAAACAGTGAAATAAAAATTCCAAAAAGAATATTGACAACCCTTCTTTCCTCGCTCAGCGCAGGCGTTGTTCCCAGAAGCGGAGCGCCGTATATAGCTATAGGAAGGCAGGAGGAGATAAAAAGCCTTCTCGATAACCTTGATTCTGTCGGTGAAGGCGGCGCTTTTTCAAGGTTCCTTATAGGAAGATACGGAAGCGGAAAAAGCTTTCTTATTCAGCTTATAAGAGGATACGCCCTTGAAAGAGGCTTTATATGCGCTGACGCAGACCTTTCTCCCGAGCGTAGATTTTCGGGCGGAAACGGCGCAGGACTTGCTACCTATAGGGAGCTTATGATAAATTTTGCAACTAAGGCTTCTCCTGACGGAAACGCTCTTTCCTCTATGCTTTCAAGACATTTTATAAAGCTGAAAAACGACCTCGTTGCCGAAGGTATTTTGCCGGAAAACGAGAATTTTGAAGCAGAGCTGAAAAAGAAAGTCTATATGTCACTGGCAGAACTGGAGGGCGATGTCGGCGGATTTGATTTTGCCAGAGTTCTTGGAGAATATTACGTTGCATCTATAAAAGACGATTCGGACAAGAAAAGCGCTTGCCTTCGTTGGTTAAGAGGAGAATTTTCAACGAAAACCGAAGCAAAGACGGCGCTTGGCTTTCAGATAAGCACCGTTATTGACGATGATAACTGGTATAATTTTATAAAGCTCTTTGCGCTTCTTTCGGTGAAGCTTGGTTACAAGGGACTCATTCTGTTTATTGATGAGTGCGTTAATCTTTATAAAATACCAAACAGAATTTCAAGAGAAGCAAACTACGAAAAGCTTCTCGCGATATTCAACGATACCTTGCAGGGTAAGGCGAAAAATTTAGGCGTTATTTTTGGAGGCACTCCGCAATTTCTCGAAGATTCGAGAAGGGGACTTTTCTCCTATGATGCGTTAAAAAGCAGGCTTACCGATTCAAAATATTCCGAGCTTGGATATCAAAATCTCTCCTCTCCGGTTATAAGACTCAGAAGACTTTCGGATAACGAGCTTTTAGCACTTGCAAAAAGACTTACAAAGCTTTATATGCAAAAGGAGGAAACCGATATTCCGCCGGTTTCGGATAGAGAGATAGAAGCGTTTATAAGACACGCAACCGCCAGAGCGGGAGCAGAGGAGCTGATAACACCCCGAGAAATAATCAGGGATTTCCTTACGCTTCTTAATATTCTTCGGGATAATAGAGAGGCAACCTTCGATGAGCTGATTAAGAACGTCACCTTCGAAAAAGCGGAATCCAACAAGGAAGACGAAAACGCTCCGCTCACAAGTGAAAACATAAAGAACAAGGTTAGTTTATTTGATATTGACATATAAAACAAAGCAGAAAGGGTAAGAAAGATGACTGATGCTGACAGAATATATTCCAGATTTCCGGATTTTATAAAGGAATATATATATTCTCACGGCTGGAATGAGCTTCGTGAAATTCAACTTGCGGCAGCAGACGTGATATTCAACACCGAGAATAATCTTCTTCTTTCGTCCCCTACCGCATCGGGAAAAACGGAAGCCGCATTCTTCCCGATAATATCGGATATAGTTGAAAATCCGCCTGAAAAAAGGTCGGTGTCCGTTTTGTATATTGCGCCTCTCAAATCGCTCATAAACGATCAGTTTTATCGGCTTGAAGACTTGCTTTTTTCCACCGGAATACCTCTTACGCATTGGCACGGAGACGTAGGCGCATCACATAAAACCAGGCTTTTAAAAAATCCCGAGGGGATATTGCAGATAACGCCCGAATCTCTTGAATCTATGCTCATAAACCGTTCAAACGATATCTCTCGTCTTTTTGGCGGTCTTAGGTATATCGTTATAGACGAAATACACGCCCTTATCGGTCAGGATAGAGGAAATCAGGTATTATGTCTTCTTGCAAGGCTTAGCAGACTTATACAGCATTGCCCCAGAAGAATAGGATTGAGCGCAACTCTCGGTGACCTTACTCTTGCTGCCGAATGGCTTAGTGCCGGCAGCGGCAGAGATACATCGGCACCTCTTACGCCAAAAACGCCTTTGAAATGGCGGCTTGGTCTTGAGCATTTTTATATACAGAATCAAAACGAAAATCAAAAAGACGGGCAAAATGCCGCTTTAAATGGCGGAAAGGCAGGGATAGATGCCGGTTATGAATTCCTTTACGATGCGGTTTATGGCAAAAAAGCGCTTGTTTTTTCAAATTCAAGAGAAGAAACAGAGTACGTTACGGCAACGCTTCGCCAGATAGCAAAAAAACGCTCAGATAAAGACGTTTTCCTTATTCACCACGGCAATCTCTCAGCTTCCTTGCGTGAAGATGCGGAGCTGAAAATGAAGGACGATGCGAGCGAGCCGATTGTTACCTGCGCCACGGTTACGATGGAATTGGGAATAGATATAGGAAAGCTGGAGCGTGTTTGTCAGGTCGGTTCTCCGACTACGGTATCCGGTTTTCTCCAAAGGATAGGACGTTCCGGCAGGCGAGGCTCTCCTCCCGAAATGATAATGGTTTACAGAGAGGAATCTCCTCTTCCGAATGCGCCATTGCCCGAAATTATTCCTTGGGAGCTGCTCAGGGGAATAGCGATTATTGATTTGTATTCAGGCGAACGCTTTATAGAACCGCCAAAAATAAGAAAAATGCCGCTCAGCCTTGCTTTTCATCAAACGCTTAGCACTATAATGTCAGCAGGTGAGCTTACGCCGAAATCCCTTGCCGAAAGAGTGCTGACTCTCCCGCCGCTCCGTGAGATATCCCGTGAGGATTACAGGGCGCTTATCGTTTCTATGATAAATTCCGATTATCTTGAAATGACCGAAAGCAAGGGCTTGATTATAGGTCTTGCGGGTGAGAGAATAGTAAATTCTTTTAAGTTCTACGCAGTTTTCAAGGATAGCGAGGATTATACCGTAAGGTGTGATAGCGAGGAAATAGGAACCATAACGAATCCTATCCCAAAGGGCGATAGGTTTGCTCTTGCCGGCAGAGTGTGGGAGGTTCTTGAGATTGATATGCCAAGAAAGCTTATCTTCGTAAAGCGTGTTGACGGAAAAATGGAAATATCCTGGCCCGGCGACAGCGGTGAAATACACACACGGCTTCTTCTTGCTATGCGTGACGTTCTTCTTGGAGATAAAAGCTATTCATACCTTGGCGACAACGCTAAGGAGCGTCTTGAAAATGCAAGAGCGGTAGCTCAAAATTCACGTATGAATGAAAATACGGTCGTCTTCCTTGGCGGACAGAGCTACGTGTTTTTTCCGTGGCTCGGAACCCGCTCCTTCCGAACGATGAAGCGCATTATGCATAAATATTGCAAAGAGTTTGGAATTTCTGACATACAGAGCGAGGGCTGCTGTTATATTACCTTCAAAGCGTCCTTGGATGCGGGGAATAATTTCATCAGAAACCTCAAAAATATCGTTACAAGGGACGGCATTGACACAGAAACCCTCGTTTCTGACGGTGAGTGTCCGGTATTTGATAAATTTGACGAATATATACCGCCAGAGCTTTTAAGGAAGGCCTACGCTACGGATAGGCTTCTTGATAAGGAAATTATCGAAAGGTTTGAAAATTCGGAGATTTACCCATGATTTATGATTTGCTTGCGCCTATATACGATGAGATAAACAAAGACGTTGATTATTCGGTATGGGCGGATTTTATAGAAAAAAACATTGAAAAAAGCTTTACGCCATACTGTAATCCGTCACTTATACTGGACCTTGGGTGCGGAACCGGAAAAATGACGCTTGAGCTTGCAAGGCGGGGCTACGATATGACCGGGGTTGATTATTCTTTTGAAATGCTTGACGTTGCACGGAATAATGCTGAAAAAGATGGATTTTCAAATATACTCTGGCTTTGCCAGGATATGCGTGAATTTGAGCTTTACGGAACTGTAGACGTAGTCGTTTCCTGCCTAGACTGTATGAATCATTTGACGAGCCGGGCTGATTTTTCAAAGTGCCTTTCTCTTGTCCATAATTATCTCGTGCCTGACGGACTTTTTATATTTGACGTGAATGGCAGATATAAATTTGAAAACGTATATGCGGATAACAGCTACGTTATGGACGGCGGCTCATCGATGTGCATATGGCAGAATTTTTATAACCGCAAAAGCGGTATCTGCGATTTTTATATAACACTTTTTGAGGAGAACGAAAACGGATTTTTTGCGAGATATGACGAGCATCAAAGGGAAAAAATGTATAGTCTTAGGGTGCTGAGGAGCCTTCTTGCCGAGAATTCTATGCAGCTTGTCGGAGCATATTCGGATTTTGATTTTTCAAGCGCAGATGACGGAAGCGAAAGAATTTACATAGTTGCAAAATGTATAAAATGAAGGGACGGTAAAAAACGCCGGGAAAGGAAACTTTATAAATATGGCAAACAATAAAAAATCCTCGTCAACGATACTCAGAGGTATGACGAGGGACGGTTCAGCAAGAATATTGGTTATAAATTCAAAAGATATCGTAAACGATATGGCTGCTGCCCACAAAACGCTGCCCACCGCAACGGCTGCGCTTGGCAGACTCGTTACAGCGGCTTCGATGATAGGAACTATGCTTCCCGAGGAAAAGGATAATCTGACTATAGGACTTTTCGGTGACGGAGAAGCCGGGAAACTTATAGCTGTAGCTGATTATTTCGGAAACGTAAAGGGATATATCCAGAATCCCTTGGCAAACCCTCCCAAAAAGTCAAACGGAAAGCTTGACGTTGGAAAAGCGGTAGGAAAGGGGACACTAAGCTTCGTAAAGCAGGTTGGAGAAGGGGAGCCGCAAACGGGAATGAGCGAAATTGTCAGCGGCGAAATAGCCGAGGATATCGCAACTTATTTTGCAAAAAGCGAGCAGATTCCCACTGTGCTTTCGCTGGGGGTTTTGGTAGATAGGGATTACAGCTGCCTTGCCGCAGGCGGAATTCTTATTCAGCTAATGCCTTTTCCCGATGACAAAACCGTAGACCTTATAGAACGAAATGCAAAAGACCTATATAATATCTCGGCAAAATTTGCCGAGGGACTTGATAATAAAGCTATAGCCGATATAGCTATGAAAGATATACCGTACGATATTTTCGATACGCTTTGCGTATCGTATAAGTGCGATTGCTCACGTAAGCGAATGCGTTCAAAAATACTTTCGCTCGGAAAGGCGGAAATTGCTAATATGTTTGACGAGCAAGAGGCAGAGGGAAAGCCGAGAGAGCTTACCGCCGTTTGCAGATTCTGCAATAGCGAATACACCTTTACAGAAAGCGATTTCTTTTCAAAATAAACTAAAATCCTCACTTTGCATAATGTGAAGTGAGGATTTATTTTTTTTAGGAGCGTAATATGAAATTTTTATCCGAGAGAAACCTTGAACTGCATAAGGAGTATTTAAACAACCTTATGCTTCGTTACCGAGTCTTTGAAAAAAGTTATCCCGAGCTTTTGGGGGCGGATTTGAAGAATATTCTGTCTGCAAAAATTAAAAACAGTGAAAAAAACGAAGCGTTTTTACTTTACGGTGAAATTCTTGCGCATAAGCTTTATTTTTCTTCCTTTGGAAATCAAAACGCTAAAAATTCTTCAGTGTCGGAGCAGTTTGGCTCCGAGGCGCAATTTCTTTACGAGCTTTCTCTTAATGCAAAAAAGTGCAGTCACGGATTTCTTCTGCTTTTTAAATCTAAAAAGGGGATAGAGTGCTATTTTGGCAGTGAATATCATCAATACTTTTTGAAAAATAAACCGATACTTGCGCTGGATTTATGCGAACACGCATATTTTTACGATTATGGCTTTGACAAAAATTCATACGTTATTAATGCGCTCTCCCACCTTGATTTAAGCGTAATATAAGAAGCCTTCCATATCTCCGATTTCCGCGGATTGAGGTACGCTTCAGCCGTCAAAGCGAATTTTTCTAGTTTTTTTAAGAAATTTCGTTAGAAGGGTTGCTTTTTTCTCAGAATGAGTTATAATGGACTTGTTCTCAGCATCTCCTAACGGAGCTGGGGAGGCGGATTCATTCGTCATACTCTGCTGAGGACTTTTTTCTTTTTCAGTAAACTTTATATCATATGGCATAAAAGTATAAAGATATATTGCAAATATTTTTTTAATGTGATATACTTAAATGGAACAAAAAACAAAGGAGACTAAAATGGATATCCTTAGAGGAAATGCTGTTGTCGGTCAGTCAGGCGGGCCGACTGCGGCTATCAATGCAACGCTTTCAGGCGTAATAAGAGGCGCCCTTAATGCACGAAAAGAGGGAATAATTGAGAATCTTTACGGTATGAGATACGGAATAGAGGGATTTCTCAACGAAAATATGGTCAATCTTTTTGATATATTTTCCGATGAGGAAGATTTGAAAACTCTTGAAGCTACACCGGCGGCAGCTCTTGGCTCCTGCCGTAAAAAAATGAAGACGCCCGATGCTGACCCGGATACTTATGCTAAGCTTTTTGAAATTTTCAAAAAATATAACATAAGATACTTTTTCTACATAGGCGGTAACGACTCTATGGATACGGTTTGCAAGCTTTCCGCTTATGCAAAGGAGCACGATTACGTAATTCGTGTGGTTGGTGTTCCAAAGACTATAGATAACGACCTTATGGCTACAGACCACACGCCCGGCTTCGGTTCTGCCGCTAAGTTCGTGGCAACCACTATGAAGGAAATAATGAGAGACATCTCGGTATATACTCTCAAAGCGGTTACCATAGTTGAGGTAATGGGCAGAGATGCCGGTTGGCTCACCGCATCGGCTGCGCTTCCTATCGTGAGCGGCGGCTTGGCGCCCGACTTGATTTATCTGCCGGAAAAAACTTTCGATATAGACGAATTTGTAAAAAGCGTAGAAAAAATACAGCAGAATAAACCCGCAGTACTTGTGGCGGTTTCGGAAGGAATACGTCTTGCAGACGGAACCTATGTCGGAGCATCGACAGCGCCAGGCACTCTTGACGCATTCGGACACGCAAAGCTTTCGGGCGCAGGAAAGGCTCTCGAATACGTAATTAAGGATAGGATAGGCTGCAAGGTTCGTTCTATAGAGCTGAATTTGCCCCAGCGTTGCGCAGCTCACATTCTTTCGGCAACTGATATTTCTGAATCCATTGAGGTTGGTAAATGCGCCGTAAAGGTTGCCGCAGAGGGTAGAACCGGCGTAATGATGACCATAAACAGAAACGAAGGCGCCGAGTATTCTTCATACGTAGACTGCGCCGATATTTCTTCGATTGCAAATGCGGTAAGAGGAGTTCCTGACGAATATATCAACGCCGAGGCTAACGGAATTACCGATGCCGGTATTGCTTATCTTGCTCCGCTTATTTCCGGTGAGGTTTTTGTAAAATACGAAAACGGTCTTCCAAAGCATTTTGTGATATAACTTTCAAAATTCTCCGTCCCGGAAACCCGAGGCGGAGAATTTTTTTATTTTTTTTGAAAAAAACTGAAATTTTATGTTGATTTATTCATTATTATGTGATATAATAGCTTTACAATTATATAAGCTTATCAAGAGCGGCGGAGGGACTGGCCCTATGAAGCCCGGCAACCTATACTATCCGTATAAGGTGCCAAATCCTGACAGATGAGTTAAAATCATATGATCGGGAATTGCGCTTGCGATTTTCGATTTTTTTGTTGAAGAGAAAGGAATACTGTTATGAAAAAAATGCTTTTTACCTCTGAATCGGTTACCGAAGGGCATCCCGATAAAATATGCGATAAGGTATCTGATGCAATTCTTGACGCTATACTAAGCCAGGACCCTATGAGCAGAGTCGCTTGTGAAACCTTCGCAACGACCGGTATAATTACCGTTATGGGCGAAATAACCACAAGCGCAAAAATTGACGTCCAGAAGATAGTCAGAGAAACCGTTAATGAAATAGGCTATAACAGAGCGAAGTTTGGATTTGATGCGAATACCTGCGCAGTTATCAGCTCAATTCACGAGCAAAGCGCAGATATTGCGCTCGGCGTTGATAAATGCCTTGAGGCAAAGGACGGAGAGCTTTCCGATGCGCTGGACACGGGCGCAGGTGACCA
The DNA here is from genome assembly GCA_045602185.1 of Eubacteriales bacterium. Taxonomy (GTDB): domain Bacteria; phylum Bacillota; class Clostridia; order Oscillospirales; family CAG-272; genus UBA1740. The sequence continues at coordinate 7,794 of JAZSBB010000031.1, read as the reverse complement.
AGGCCTTATGTTCGGATATGCATGCGATGAAACGCCGGAGCTTATGCCCCTTCCTATTTCTCTTGCTCATAAACTGGCAAAAAGATTGACCGAGGTTAGAAAAAGCGGAAAGCTTTCATATCTCAGACCTGACGGAAAAACGCAGGTTACCGTTGAATACGTTGACGGAGCGCCTAAACGGGTTGATACAATAGTCATATCCACTCAGCACAGTGCGGAAATAGATAACAAGACAATACGCAAGGATATTATAGAAAACGTAATTTTCCCGATAATTCCTAAGGAGCTTATGGACGGCAAGGTTAATATCTACGTTAATCCTACCGGTAGATTTGTTATCGGCGGTCCTCAGGGTGATACTGGCCTTACCGGAAGAAAAATAATCGTTGATACATACGGCGGATATTCCCGTCACGGCGGAGGAGCCTTTTCGGGCAAGGATCCTACCAAGGTTGACAGAAGCGCTTCATACGCTGCAAGATACATTGCAAAAAATATCGTAAAGGCGGGTTTGGCTAAAAAGTGCGAGGTTCAGATTGCTTACGCTATAGGAATCGCTAAGCCCGTTTCCGTAATGATAGATACCTTCGGAACGGCAGTCGTTGATGAAGTCAAAATTGAGGAGGCTGTAAATAAGCTGGTTGACCTTCGTCCTGCGGCAATAATTGAAAAATTTGATTTGAGAAAGCCTATATACAAAGAGCTTTCCGCCTACGGACATATGGGCAGAGAAGAGCTTGGTGTTAAATGGGAGGCTTGTGACATAGCTGAAAGATTAAAGGAGCTTTGTCTTTAATAAATCCCAATCAGATTAAAAACAAACGAACGAAAAGGGCAGAGTCGCTGTATATCCTACAGAGTCTCTGCCCAAGCTTTTGTATTAAGGTTGAAACTGCGTTTTTTACGCTTTGTTTTCGGAGCCGAAAAGAAGCATCTTTTTCTTGACAGCTTCCTTGATGCAATTTACCTTAAGGTTTCTTGCTTCGAGATATCCCATACCCTCGGAAAGTCCTTTGCCAAATCCGTCAGCGCCGGCAAGACAAAGGTCGGTGAATATGTTTACCTTAGCAATTCCTTCTCTTATGGTGTTTTTGAAGTCATCGTCCGAAAGACCGCTTCCGCCGTGAAGAACGAGAGGTGTATCAACGGTAGCTCTTATCGCCTTAAGTCTTTCGATATTGAGCTGAGGCTTACTCTTGTAAACACCGTGCGCTGTTCCTATAGCGATTGCAAGTGCGTCAACACCGGTTGCTTCTATGTACGCCTTTGCTTCTTCGGGTGTCGTGTACATATCTGTGCCGAGGTCGTTTTCGTTGTCTGCATTTCCTACGTGACCGATTTCACCCTCAACGGTTGCGCCAAAGGCCTTGGCTATTTTAACGATTTCCCTCGTTTCCTTAATATTGTCCTCGTAGTCTTTAGTCGAGCCGTCAAACATAAGCGAAGAAAAACCAAGCTTTAACGCCTCCATACATCTGTCAAAGGTCAGTCCGTGGTCGTAATGCACAACTACGGGAACCTTTGCTCTTTTTGCTGCTGCAATCATAGAGGGGCCGATAAGCTGAAGCTCGCCGTAGGGGAGGAGTATTTCAGCAGTTCCTATGACTACGGGCGAATTAAGCTCCTCTGCCGCTGCGATAACTGCTTCGAGCATATCCGAATCGGTGGTATTGAAGAGTCCTACTGCATAGTGACCTTCCTGAGCTTTTTTTAATACGTCATTTAAATTTACAAGCATATATTTTTCCTTTCAAAATTTTTACAGATTTTTTTAATTTCATTTTCGGTATTGACACCGTTATATTCGAGGTAATCGATAATCTCACCGACTTTTGCGATAGCATTTCCTTCATATCAGTTGCACTTTGCGGTGAGGAGGCTTGCAAGTTTGGAAAGGAAGAAAAGTCTTCCGGGAAGGGTAGGCTCCCGGAAAGCGATTTTCATATTATCCGGATGGCAGAATATACAAAGAACAGCGTATATATAAACCTTCAAAAAATTTCTATAAATATTTTATCACATAAATCTTGCATTGGAATGCAAAATCGGGTATAATATTTATAAAATCGGATATGTGGAGAGAAATATGAGTGATAATTTTACAAGAATAAAATTTACAGAGTCGTTTGTGGCAGACAATCTCATAACAATTTTTTATATGGAAATTCCCAAGGATTTTTCTTACGGAGGCGAAAGCCATAATTTTTGGGAAATGGTTTACATAGACAAAGGGGAAATGCTCTGCACGGCGGGTAAAAAACAATTTATCCTAAAAAGCGGCGAATTAATCTTTCATAAGCCGGACGAATATCATAATCTTTCCGGAAACGGCAGAACCAGCTCTAATATAAGCGTTCTTACCTTCGATTGTTATGGAGAAGAAATGGATTATTTTGAAGGAAAAATATTTCGCCTTAACGCTGAGGAGAAAAATTTGCTTTCTATGCTCTTTACCGAAGGCAGAAGCGCATTACACACGGAAAGTGAGAACAACCCCTTGGTTCAAGGTATGAAGGTTTCAAGGGACGCTCAGTTCGGCTATAGTCAAATTATTAAAAACTTACTTGAAATATTTTTGATAAAGCTCAGGCGAAATACCGATATTTTTTCTAAGGAAAGCCGAAGACAGTTTAACGTTGACGGAGTAAATATTCCGGTAAGGATTAAATCTGTGCTCGATTATCTGAACGAAAATATATATGGGAAAATATCTATTTCGCAAATATCAGAGCGCTTTGGAATCAGCGAGAGTCTGTTAAAAAAAGAATTTTCCCTTTGCTATAACGGCGGGATAATAAACTATTACAATAACCGCAAGGTTCAGGAAGCGAAAAAGCTTATAAGAAGCGGAGAGCATAGCTTTTCGGAAATAGCCGATATGCTGGGATTCGATACTCCGCAGTATTTCTCAAAATTTTTCAAGAATATAACGAATATGACCCCAACGGAATATAAGCATTCCATAATTTCGTAAAAACGTATTGATAAACGTCAGCTTTTTTGATATAATGTAATAAATCCTGAAAGGAGGGGCGTATGAGCGGCGAAAACGTGCAAATCACAGTAAAGGGCGTTATCGAAAACGTTGTTTATCATAACGATAATAATGACTACACAGTCCTTGAGATAGTTGACGACAGTAATAATCTTATAACGGCAGTCGGAATAATGCCTATGGCGTTTGAGGGCGAAAACGTTATCCTTACAGGCAGCTATACCTTTCACAAGGAATTTGGCAGGCAGTTTGCGTTTGAAGCATTTGAAAAGTCTATGCCGAGTGACGTTGAAGGGATATTGCAATATCTTTCATCGAAGACGGTAAAGGGCGTGGGCCCGGTCACTGCGCTGAAAATAGTAAATCGCTTCGGTGCAGAAACCTTTGACGTTATGGAGCATCACCCGGAGTGGCTTGCCGATATTCCGGGCATAACTATGAAGAAGGCTGCGGCAATTTCAGAGTCCTTCCGAGAGCAATCGGAAATCAGGGGTGTTATGATGTTCTGCAAGGATTATATGGGTAAGGGCGAGGTAACGAAGGTCTATAAAAAATTCGGTGCGGGCGCAATCGGTATAATCCGGGAAAATCCGTATATCCTATGCTCAGACGACCTTGGCATACCGTTTGGCAAGGCAGATGAAATAGCCAAGTCCCTGGATTTTGAAGCTGACAATGAGAATAGGATTTTTGCCGGAGTTGAATACACTCTTTCTTACAATGCGTCAGCAAACGGACATACGGCGCTTCCGTTCGATAAACTCACCGAGGCCGCCGCTGAAATTTTGGAAATAGACGAGAGCATAGTAAAAGATTCGATTGAAAAATTCATAAACAACGAGTATATTTCAGTTTACCGCATTGACGAAACCAGATATATAATGAAAAATTCCGTATCCGAAGACGAGAAATATATTGCCAAACGCATAGACGAAATGGAGCGCCAAATAAATCACCTTGGCGTAGCGGATATATATGCGCTTATCGAGAGCGTTGAGGCAAAATATTCAATTCGGTATGCAGAGCTTCAGAAGCAAGCGTTGATTGAGGCTTTAAGCGGCAGCATTTTAATTTTGACGGGCGGCCCCGGCACAGGAAAAACTACGGTAGTCAGAGGACTTTTATCTATTTTTCACAGCATAGGCCAAAAATGCGTATTATCGGCCCCGACCGGCAGAGCCGCAAAAAGACTGAGCGAGTCCACCGGAAACGAAGCTAAAACAATTCACCGTATGCTTGAAATGGAAAGAGATATCAGCGGTGCAGTGCGCTTTAACAGAGATGAAAAAAATACGCTTGATGAAAATGTTATAATCGTTGACGAAGCGTGAATGATTGATTTAGCACTTGCCGCAGCATTGTTCAGAGCTGTAAAAAGAGGTGCAAGGCTTATACTTATAGGTGATTCTGACCAGCTGCCAAGCGTTGGGGCAGGCAACATACTCGCCGACTTTATAAATTCAGGTAAAATTAAAACGATTGCTTTAAAAGAGATTTTCAGGCAATCCGGAGAGAGCCTTATCGTAACTAATGCTCACAGAATAAACGAAGGTAAAGACCCCATACTTAACGATACGAAAAAAGATTTCTTTTTTGTAAGACGTGAAAACGAGAGGGAAATATCAAAGACGGTTGCAGATTTGATAACCGAGCGCCTTCCCAGAACCTACGGAGACAGAATACGTGAAGGAATACAGATAATAACGCCATCAAAAAAAGGTTACGGCGGGGTTTCGGTTTTGAATATCGAATTGCAGGAAAGAATTAATCCTAAAGGTGCCTTTAAAAACGAGGTGAAAATAGGAGAAACTTTATTTCGTGAGGGCGATAAGGTTATGCAAACCGCAAACAATTATGATATAGAGTGGGAGAAAAACGGCGCTTGCGGTATGGGAGTCTTCAACGGAGATATAGGTTTTATCGAATCTATAAATACTCAAAAAGAGGAAATGACAGTTCGCTTTGACGACAGAACCGCAAAATATTCCTTTGAGCTTTCTTCGGAGCTTGATTTAGCTTATGCGATAACGGTACATAAAAGCCAGGGCAGTGAATATCCGATCGTCATTTTGCCGATGTATTATTGCTCTCCGATGCTTATGACAAGAAATTTGCTGTATACCGCAGTTACGAGAGCGAAGAAAATGGTTGTAATGGTGGGAAGGAGCGACATTCCGCCCAAAATGGTACAAAACAACCGTGAGATTATGAGATATACTACACTGTCGTTTCGTATAAGAGAATCTCGGTAAAGCGTAAAAACGGCAAAACGCAAAATTTGCCCCGATTTATAAAAATACACTTGAATTTCGCTTATAAATATGTTACAATGAAGAATAAGACTGTAGGAAGGAGCGATGTATGGTTACAAAAATCGGAATTGACCTTGGATATGCAAATATAACCTTGTCTAACGCAATAGCCGATATATACCGTGAACCCTCTGTGGTTTTGGTGGATAAAAGCACACGTCGTATTCTTGCTATAGGCGCCAAGGCTGCACTTTCGGAAGACGGAGAAGCTGTTGAATCGGGCATACTTGTCCGTCCGTTTAAAAACGGCCTTTTGTATTCCTCAGAGTTAACCAAAGAGATTCTTAACGAGATTATCGCTTCTATAAAGCCGGCAGATAAAATCAGATGCATAATAGGAGTTCCGTCAGATATGCTTCCAAAGCAGGAAGCTGAGCTTTTCTCAATGCTTGAATCAGCCGGTGTCAGCGAGTCGTTTTCCGTTATGCGTTCTATGGCTGCTATTATAGGCTCGGGATATGCTCCCACCATAAGCGCAATATCCGTTAATATGGGCGCAAGTGCAACAGAGATTTGTGTTCTCCATAAGGGAGAGGTTATTATATCTGAGCGTGAGCAGGTAGGCGGCGAGGATTTTGACAAGGCGATAAAGCAGTATATTCTGGAGCAAGGAGATATGAACGTATCTCTCCTTGTAGCAAGAACGATAAAAGAGCGCTTGGGTGCAGTCTGGCAGGGAAGGAAATCCGAAAGCATTGATATAGAGGGAACACTTTCCTTGACCGGAAACAAGGTGAAGATGTCGATGTCTACCGAGGACGTTGTAGGAGTATTCGAAAAGCCATTGCAAAAATTCTTGGTTGCGGTTGCAAACGCCATTAAGCGTATTCCTATTGATTGTGTTAACGATATTTTTGATAACGGTATAATTCTTACGGGCGGCGGCGCTGAAATTTTTGGGCTTGACATTATGCTTGAAAAGGTTTTGGGAATTTCGGTAACTAAACCCCAGAATGCCATAGACGCAGTTTCAAAGGGACTTTCGAGAATACATACGTTTTTGCCAATCAAAAAGAAAATTTCTCAAAAAAATATAACCGAACAGTTGGCAAAATTCTATGAAGCGAAAAAAACACAGAAACAACAATAACAATATATTTTCAGCGGCCCGTTGCAGTGGCAGGGCAGAAAGGATTTATAAATGAAAAAGAATAGTATGTTTGCAAAATTAATGGCCCTGGCTTTGACGATTTTTATTGTAGCCGGAATAGTTATTATGGTTCTTCAATACGTTTTGTAAGTCGTTAAGTAGGTAGTTAAAATACGTTGGGCGGTTCCGCAAAAGCAGGACCGCCCAACTGATTTTTCGAGTCTTAATTATTAAAATACACTTTTTCGATATGCTTGAATTTTGTTGTTTAAAGGTGTGGAGTAGAGGGGCTGTCGATGTGGATAAAGGTGGAAAACTCAAAAAAGGCAAAAAATCAGTGGAAAACTTACTCAAAAAAACTATACAATTCCGTTATTTTATAAGATTTAGAGCCAATAATCCCCCAAAATGCACGTTTCTTGGGAAAATACGGCATAACGGAAAAATGTAGTTAAGATTTTTTTCGGTTTTTTATATCTCCAAGTATATCCTTAAAAAGAATAGAAAAAATAAAATACTGCCTAAGCAAATGCGGCTTTTAAAAGAAAGCAAAGCGAATGCTTAAACAGTATTTTTTATTATTTATTTGGTTGTCTTTTTGATACACTTAAAGATATCTTCATAGTTTGCGATATCGTCTTCGGCAGTTTCTCTTGAAGGAATTTTTGTAACTATGGTAGGATTAGCCGGAGTTGTTGGAACGGGTTCGGAATTGAAGTTGAATTCCGTTCTCTGCGACTGCATGGGTACGTCTTCGTATGTAGCTTCCTCTTCCGCAAAATCTATTATTTCTTTTTCCGGCGCACCGTTTTCTATAACGTCATTTTCCACCGTTACAGTCTCAGGCTCAAAAACGGAAACGTTTTTTTGCAAAGCTGCAACATTTTTGTCAGCGCTTTCCGACATCCTCATCTGGTCAAAACCGGTAGCTATAATCGTTACTCTCATTTCGTCCTCAAGATTTGGGTCGAAAGCTGCTCCCCAGATTATGTTTGCATCAGGGTGAGCTTCATCGTATATCATTTGCGATGCAGCTTCTATCTCTTCAAGCTGAATATTTTCAGATGCGGTTATGCTGACCAAAACTCCCATAGCGCCGGTTATGCTTGTCTCAAGAAGCGGGGAAGAAATGGCAGCCATAGCAGCAAGCTGCGCCTTATCCTCGCCCTTTGCGGAGCCTACGCCCATATGAGCGTATCCTGCGTTTTTCATAATTGTGGTAACGTCAGCAAAGTCGAGATTGATAAAACCGGGAACGTTTATAAGCGTGGAAACCGACTGAACTCCTCTGCGAAGAACGTCATCGGCTATTTCAAAAGCATTAGCAAGGGTTATGTGGCGGTCTTCTACCTGCTTAAGACGCTCGTTGGGGATAACGATAAGGGAATCAACGTACT
>JAZSBB010000030.1:0-11938 GCA_045602185.1 Eubacteriales bacterium | reverse complement strand
TCTCTGCCTTTTTTGTGTGTTTTTTGATATGATTTAATAATAGTACGTTTGAAAAAACAAAAGTATAGAGCATAGCAGGGTAATCGGAATTTTAGCGAATAGAAAAGAAAAAAGGGAGCGTTTCGGCTATAAACCGTTTCGTTCCCTATTTTTTCGGTATAGGCTATTCTATAACCCGTACCGTTAAAGCAAATTGTTCGCTTTATTGAATTTCTTTAAAGTTATCTCTGAATTCTGCCGGTTCCGTTTCCGCCTGCAAGAGCCTTTACCTCGTCAACCGAAACTGCGTTGAAATCGCCCTCGATTGTGTGCTTGAGGCAAGATGCCGCAACTGCAAACTCAACAGAGTCCTGAGTTGAATAACCCATAAGAGAAGCGTAAATAAGTCCTCCGCCGAAGCTGTCGCCTCCGCCTACACGGTCAACGATGTGCATATGATAGGACTTGGAGAAGCAGTATTCCTTGCCGTCATAGAGAAGCGCCGCCCAGTCGTTATCGTTTGCGCTTATTGACGAGCGGAGAGTGATTGCAACCTTCTCAAAGCCGAATTTTTCTGCAAGCTGACGAGCAACGGACTTATAACCCTCGTGATTAAGCTTTCCGCCCGCTATATCGGTGTTTTCTGCGTCAATGCCGAAAACGTCGTGAGCGTCTTCTTCGTTTGAGATGCAAACGTCAACGTACTTGCAAAGCTCGCTCATAGTTTTCTGAGCCTGCTCTCTTGTCCAGAGCTTCTTTCTGAAATTGAGGTCGCAGGAGATTTTTACGCCGTGAGCCTTAGCGGCTTTACAAGCCTCAAGGCAGATATCCGCAACGTTCTGACCGAGCGCAGGAGTGATTCCGGTGAAATGGAACCAGTCAACGCCTTCGAAAATTTTGTTCCAGTCGAAATCCTCGGTTTTCGCCATAGCGATAGCCGAATAAGCTCTGTCGTAAATAACCTTTGAGGGACGCTGAGAGGCGCCCTTTTCGTTAAAGTAAATACCGACTCTGTCGCCGCCTCTTACTATCATAGAGGTATCAACGCCGTATCTTCTGAGAGCGTTGACTGCGCTTTGGCCGATTTCGTGCTTGGGAAGCTTGGTAACGAATGCGGAATCAAGACCGTAATTCGCAAGAGAAACCGAAACGTTTGCTTCTCCTCCGCCGTAGACTACGCCAAATTTTTCCGCCTGAGTAAAGCGAAGATATCCTTCGGGAGCAAGTCGAAGCATAATTTCACCAAAAGTAACAACTTTCATTTTTTTGTATTTCCTTTCAGAATGTTTTAATTTTTATATATTATTCTGCATATATTTTAACATATATCATACGTAAAAATCAAGATAGAAAGCATTTTTTATTTTAATAAAAGAATTTTATTTTGATTTGTCACGGTTTCTCTGGAAAAAGGAAAAAACGGCCGCCCGATTCGGCAGCCGCTTTAAGTATTGAGTTTACGCTTTCAGTTCGCTAAGGCAGTCGGCGCATATCTTTTTTCCTTTAAAGAGGGTAAGGTTTGAACGGCTTCCGCAAAAAAGACAGTCGGGGGCATACTTGGTAAGTATGATTTTCTCGCCTTCAACGAAGATTTCGACAGGGTCATTGCATTTAATGTCCAGGGTAGTTCGCATTTCCTTTGGAATAACCAAACGGCCAAGCTCATCAATGTTACGCACAATTCCGGTAGACTTCATAATCCCTCACTTCGCCGCATCAGAAGTGCAGCAAAAAAATTTGGTACATAGGCAAAGATTTTACAAGTTTTTGCTTTGCCTTACCAGTATTCTAGCACAAAAAGAGTCGTTTGTCAACGAATTTTATAATAAAATTGTTAAAATTGCCAAAAAATCGGATTTTGTTGAAAAAATGTGAATGGAGATTTCAGATGAAGGATTTAAGTAATATATTCACTTACTTTCCCTCCCGTATCCAAAGGGAGCTTTTCCGTGTTTTTTCATTAAATAAAATGGATAAGCTTATCGAAATACATATAGTTTTGGGCAGCGGCTCCTCCGTAAGATTTCTTTGCGGAAGAATTTTTCTCGGCGTTACCGTTTCCGAGGCAGATATAGAGGAAACCGTTGTAAAATTTACCGGCAGAGCGCTTTACGCCCACAGGCATACGATAAAAGACGGTTACATAACTGTTAGGGGCGGTATAAGAGTCGGTATTTGCGGACAGGCAAGATATGAGAGAGGTGAGCTTGTCGGCGTGAGTGAGGTGACCTCGATTCTCGTAAGAATTCCTACGCTCGAATGCCATTTCGGAGATAAGCTCCTTTCGGCATTTGAAAAAACGGAAAGAGGAATGCTGATTTTTGCGCCGCCCTGCGGAGGGAAGACGACTGCGCTCAGAGCTTTGATAAAGCGGATTTCTCTATGCGAAAGAGCGCCCAGGATATCCGTAATAGACGAGCGCTGTGAGTTTTCTTCAGAGGATTTTATAGGCACTGACGTTGATATATTCCGAGGATATTCAAAGGGAGAGGGAATGAGAATTGCGCTTAGGGTTATGTCCCCCGAGATTATAGCGGTAGACGAGATAGGAGGGGCCAGTGAAGGCGGTCAGGTTGCAGAATCCCTTCTTTCCGGAGTGAAATTTATCGCCACAGCTCACGGTGAAAGCTTATCGGATATCAAAAAAAGAAAGAGCCTATCGGAATTTTTTTCGCTCGACGCCTTCGATACCTTCGTAAAGATAACCGAGAACGGCGGTGTGTTTGATTGTGAAATCATAAGAGAGGACTTGGGGGAGCGGTGATATGAAATTTGTCGGAATTTTATTAATAGGCGCTGCTGCCGTCTGGTTTTCGTTTGAACAGGTTAAGCGTGAGCGTGAAAGACTTTTGCTTCTTGAGGAGCTGTACCGTTTTATTGAATGCATACGCTCAGAGATAACCTGCTATTTGCGCCCTATCTCCGAAATACCTGCTAATTTTTCCTCGGAGCTTCTTTGTGAATGCGGCTTTCTTTGTGATGCGGTCAATCTCGGACTAAATAAGGCTTATATCAGGCTTGAGGAGAAATTTAATTTAAAAAATGAAGAAAAAAAGCTTCTGGGCCGGTTTTTTTCGCTTGTCGGACGGGGATATGCAGCAGATGAAATTAAGCTTTCGGAGAGTGTGGGAGAGGAGCTTTTGCGCATTATCGGACGTGAGCGAGCCGATGCTCCCAAACGCAAAAAGCTGGTGGTTACGTTATCCGGTGCGGCGGCATTTGCGCTGATAATATTACTGATATAGGGGGACGTTTATGGATATATCGTTTTTAATGAAAATAGCGGGAATCGGAATGCTTGTTGCCGTAGTATGTCAGATACTTTCAAAAATGGGCAAGGAAGACCAGTCAACGATGGTTTCGGTCGGGGGAATTATACTTATACTAATCATTCTGGTGGAGGAGGTCGGAGAGCTTCTTGCGGCAGTAAAGGATGTGTTTGGCATTTGATTATTAAGATTTTCGGGATTGCTCTTATCGCCGCCTTCTGCGCCTTCATTCTCAGAGGCTTGGGGTGGCGTGGAGCGCCGCTCGTTGCCGTTGGAGGCATTCTTGCTCTCCTTATGATGTTTGGCGAATATTTCGCAAAAATAACCGAAATATTCGACACGCTGGGGGAGCTTAGGGGAATGAAAAGCGCCGTGGAATGTATTTTAAAGGTGCTTGGCGTAGGGTATCTTGGGGGAATATGCTCGGATATTTGTCGGGAGCTTGGAGAGGTCGGGCTCTCGTCAGTCGTTCAGACTCTTGCCAGGATAGAAACTCTCGTAATAGTCTCGCCTATGTTTTACGAGGTGCTTAGACTTGGATTGGAGCTTGCTCAATGAAAAAGAAGGTTAAAAAAATATTTGCGGCCTTCGGGCTTTTTGTGATTATCTGGTCGTTTTTTCTTCTTTCGTCCTCTGCCTTGGAAAAGGATAATAGCTTAAATTCGGAAAAGAAAATCGAACAAATATTTGAGGATTTTTCCTCGGTGATACCCGACGAGAGCGAAATGACTATCGAGGACGGAAGCATCGTAACCGATATCGGAGTCGAAGGAATACTAAACGAAATAATAAGCTCCGTAAAGGGAAAGAGCTCAGAGTATTTTTCCTTTTTTCTGGCGGTTTTCGGCTTTGCCGTTATAAGCGTTGTTGCGGAGCTGGCGTCCTTTTCAACCGCATCAATGCAGCGTGCGTGCGGAGTCGGTGTGTTCGTAATTATGTCGGTTTCCCTCTATCCGAGAATGTACGAGCTTTTTTCTACCGTAAAAGAGAGCCTGTCCTCTCTCAGCACGTTCTTTGGCTCTGCCTTGCCGATTTTAACGGCTATAACGACCGCTTCTGGTGCCGTGGAAACGGCGGGAGTTCAAGCTATGAATATGAATATAACGCTCGGCGTTGTCGGCTCAATGGCGGTCAATCTCTTGCTGCCTCTTTCCTTTGCTCTCTTGGGGTTAAGCCTCGTTTTTTCCTTCGGAGAAAGCGGAGCGTTATCCGTTGTGAAGGGAATAAAAAACACGTTCACCTTCGGCCTAGGAATAGTAACGGCTATTTCCTCGGCGGCTATAGCTATGCAAACGGTAGTTGCCTCAGCGCAAGATTCAGCGGCGCTAAGAGCGGCAAGATATGCAACCGGCGGACTTATTCCGATAGTCGGCTCGTCCGTTTCCTCGGCGCTGTCCACCCTGGCGGGCGGCGTAGCCTACGCAAAAAGCACGGTTGGGGCAGGAGCGATATTCGTTATGCTCTCCTTAGCCGTGGGGCCGCTGATATCCTTGATTTTTTACCGTCTCGCATTTTCCGTCTCTATATTTTTGCTCGAATTTCTTGATATCCCCAGGGGCGTGCGATGTTTTTCTGCATACAGAACGGCAATTGATGCAGTAATTTCGGTTTACGTAATGTCAACTTTGGTTTGCATTATTCAGGTTATTGTTTTTATGAAGGGCGGTGTCGGGAGCTTTTGAACGATTACATAATCACGCTTTTGGCTATAAGCGCTCTCGTTGCGATAGCATCTTATATTTCGTACGGAGAAAGCCAGGATAGGACGCTCAAGTGCGCTCTTGCGATAATACTGCTTTACGTTATTGCATCTCCAACAGTTACCCTTGTTAGCGGATTTTTGGATTCGGATTTTTATAAAAACTCGTTTGATTCTCCCGAAATATCCTTTTCCGAGACGGATTTTGCCATAGATGCTGAGCGTGCCTTTTGCGAAGGAGTCGGCAGGTTTGTCGCCAGAGAATTTAATTTTTCGGAGGACGAGGTTTCGGTAGCCGTATTCGGCTTTGACGCAAAGGCTATGAAAGCGCAAAAGATTAAAATTATTTTAAGAGGAAGCGCCGTTCTCGGAGATAACCGTATGATTTCTCAGCGGATATCTGCCGAGGGACTCGGCGAATGTGAGGTGGAGCTTGATATTAGCTGATTTTTTGAAGAATAATTTTTTTAAAAACAAAAAAGGCGCCTTGATAATTACCGCGCTTGCGATAGGCGTATTTCTTTTAATTTTTTCCTCCTTTATCGGCGGCGAGGGCGATTCTGCGGCACAAACCGATACTCTTTCGGAATATAAAACGAAACTTGAAGAGGAGCTGGCGGATATCTGCGCCTCCGTAGAGGGAGTCGGCAGATGCCGAGTAACGCTTTCCTTCGAGCGAGGCGCCGAAAACAGCTACAAGGGCTCAAATCTCATTGAATCAAAGCCTCCAAAGGTAATGGGCGTTACCGTTGTGTGTCGGGGGGCGGATTCCGATGAGGTGCGCCTTGAAATAGTGGGAATGATGACTGCTCTTTTCGACATAGGGGCAAACAGAGTTGCCGTTTTGAAATTAAATTCCTGACGGGTGGAATATACCGAAATTTGAGGGCATATCTTTAAATAGCCAATGGCTGTAACAAAACGAAGGAGAAAAGCATACAATGAAAAGCGAAAAAGCAAAAAAATTTTTTTCATCTACCTCGGTAAAAAGCACCATAGTTGTCGTAGCGGTGTTGCTTATCGGACTTGCGGTTTATCTGAATTACCGCTGGTTCTACGACCCGCTGGAATCGCTCGGTTACGGCGATAATAATATGGACAGTAACCTTTCGGACAGCGCGGAGACCGGCTCTGACGCCACCCCCGAAAATAACTATTTCACCTCTACGGCGCTTTCTCGCTCTCAGGCGAGAGATGAGGCTATAGACGTTCTTAAGCTCGTCACCGAGGACGAGGAAGCAAGCGCTGAGGCAAAGGCGGAGGCTGCGGCTAAAATATCCAAGATTGCCGTTGATATTCAGAATGAAACCAACATCGAAACGCTCGTAAAGGCGAAGGGCTTTGAGGAGTGCGTTGCGGTTATAGCTGACGACTCGGTAAGCGTTATCGTAAAGGCCGAAAGCCTTCAGGCAAATCAGGCGGCGCAGATACTTGCCATAGTTTACGAAACCACGGGTATAAGCCGTGAGAACATAAGCATTATAAATAAATAATTGTATGCTGCGTATAAGAGAAGCGGTTTTGCATATCCAGACGTTTTGGAATGCAAGGCCGCCTTTCTTATTTGCGTCTTGACTTACAGAAGCCTTTTGTGGTAAAATATTTTAACAAACGTTTTGTGAGGGTGCGTATGAATGTTTCAAAATACAAGGCGCTGCTGACGGCGGTTGATACCGGAAGCTTTTCGGCGGCTGCCCAGAAGCTCGGATATACTCAGTCCGGACTCACGCATATGATGAACGCTCTAGAGGACGAGCTGGGATTTTCAATTCTCGAAAGAGGGTATTTCGGAGTCAAGCTCACTCCCGGAGGCGAAAGAATAATAGCCAGAATAAGAGAGCTTGTCGGGTGTGAGGACGCTCTGATAAACGAGATAGAGCTGGTAAAATCCTACGGCGATAACGTTATACGGATAGGTGCGTTTTCAAGCATTGCGAGCCGTTGGCTCCCCGCTATTGTGGAGCGCTTTAACGCTGAATTCCCGGATATAACGGTAAATATTCAGACGGGAACGGTTGCGGAGCTTTACGGCGGGCTTGAGGAAGGAAAATTCGATATTTGCTACGGCAGCAAAAACCCTAAATACGATTTCCGCTGGGTTACCTTGGCGGCGGATAGATTTTACGCCGTACTGCCAAAGGATTATCCGACCGCAGACAAAAATTTTCAGATATCCGGCTTCAACGGCACGAAATTTCTTATGCCCGGACTAGGATTTGACGATGATATCAGCGCCGTGTTTTCGGAAAACAACGTCCGTCCCTTCGTAACGCCCACCTACGTAGACGACCCGGCGATAATATCAATGGTGGAGCATAACCTCGGCATAAGTATGCTTTCCGAGCTGATACTTTCCTCCTTTGCCGGTGACGTTAAGCTTCTGCCGATTGTTCCGGAGGTGTACCGTATGCTTTCAATAGCCATGAAGCCTGACGTGGCGCAGTCTCCTGCTCAAAAAAGGCTGATTTCGATAACCAAAGACTTTATAAAAGAGTTGGATTTTGAAGGTTTTGGTGATTTTCAATAAAATTGCTATTCAAATTTTGTCAAGTCGACAGTCTATAATGGCTCCGTTTGCTCTTGACTTTCGCACGCAAAGTAGGTATAATAAATATAACCAAAAATATATAATATTAAATTAAGAAAGGCGAAAAATATTATGATTAAAAAAATAATATGCCTCCTGCTTCTTCTCACTTGCTCGTTTGCGCTCTTTGCGTGCGGCGAGGAGGAGCCTCCGGTAGACGATGTTCCTCCGGCTGACACCAGCCTTCCGGACGAGGAATTTTTCGAAATGGTTTCACTTTCGGCGCCCAACAAGATAGTGACGGTTAATACCGTTACGGTTTCGGCGAGCGAAACCTACGTTGGAGAGTTTACCACCACCATTATGCAGGACGGTTCTATCGTGCACGAATATACGTACGAGGAAAAGAGGGAAGCTTCTCTTGAAAATCTCGGCAAGCCCGGTTCAAAGGAAATTAACGAAGGCGAAATCGTTTATAAAAACGGCCTTTATTCCTATGACGGAGAGGAAAGCTGGACTACGGAAGCTCCCGATGAAAGCATCTTGAACGTTAAGTTTGACCTCAACAGAGATTACATAGGCGAATACAAGATGTCAAAGGACGGTAAGACGCTTACCGCAACCGTAAATTCGGAAAACGCCGAAAAAATACTCGGTATAAAGATTAACGCTAAGGGTGACGTAACGATTAAGGTCGCTACCAACGGAACCTATCTTGATGCGGTTACCGTTACGTACGCAACTGCAAAAGCAACGGTAAAGGTCGATACCTCATATAACTACGAGCCCGTTTCGTCCGAAACGGAAGCTCCCGCAGAATAACGGAGAAAGGATATTGCTATGAAGAAAATTATTTCATTGATTCTCGCCGTACTGTGTCTTTTTGCTTTCGTTTCCTGCGGTGAGGAGGCTTGTGAGAAGCATATAGATGCTGACGTAGACGGCAAGTGTGACGTATGCCAGGCGGATTATACCTGCCCCCGTCATCTCGATGCTGACGAAAACGGAATTTGCGATGAATGCGCTGCTCCTTACGTTTCCGATGAGCTTGACCTGAACACTCCCGAGGGCGCTCTTGCAGTGCTTATCAGATGCTATGAAAACAGTAAGCCCCTCAAGGTTGAAACCGAAACCAACAGAGTGGTAGGCGAGGAGGCTTATACCAAAGACGGCAAGCCTATTCACTACGAGCTCAACGGACTTTACACGCTTATAGTCGGCGGTACCCGTGACGGCAAGGTTGCAACCGTTTACACCGAGGTTTATGACGAGCTTAGGTCTGTAGACGATGGCGTTGACGAGATAGTCGGACAGATTAAAACCGTTGAATATAAAAAGGAATTCGTAGCCGGAAGCGGTGTTCGTGAGAATGGCGGAGATTGGGACAAAAAGGGAACTAACTTTGCTCCTTCCGCAGGCTCAATTTCTCTCGGTATAACCGAAGACAACATCGAGCATATAGAGTTTGAGTACGCTCAGTATAACAACACCGTAAGCTTTACGGTTGCAAAAAACAAGCTCAAGGCAGTTTTCGGTGAAACTGACGGTGTGGTTAACATCGATTCGGATACCGCTGTTAAGGTAACTATAACTAATAACGGCGCAGTAGTAACCTCCGTTACTCTCACTTATTCGGTACTTGCAGATAAAGACGTTCCGAAGCAGTCGGTTACCGTTGTGACAAAATATTCTTACGAAATTCAGCCCCTCATCACGATTGAATGACGTAAATTTGGAGAGGTGAATATAATGAAAAAAATTATAGCTATGCTTCTCGCCGTTACGCTTATTTTCAGCGGAATATTTGTTCTTTCCGCTTGCGGCGATGAAACTTGTACGGAGCATATAGACGAAAACAGCGACAATAAGTGCGATAATTGCGATGCGGATTTGACTCCTCCTCCTACCGTTGACGAAGCTCTCGTTGCCTTCGTTACTGCGATGGAAGCTACGAAGCCCGCAACGCTTTCGGTAACCGTAACCACAAAGTTCGGCTCCGAGGACCTTGTTTCCACTTACAATACAGTGTATAGCAGTAAAGATGCGTCCTTTACGGTTACGTATTGCGTTCAGTCTGTAAACTCTTCTCTTGAGGGAGAGGATATAATAGAAAAAGAGGGTACTATAACCTGCAAGGCGGACGGAACCTATTCCGATAACGGCAGCTTTGCCGGCAGCAACCCCTCCGCAACCGGTGTTAAGGCAAACCTTACCTCCGAAAAGCTTACCGATTATACCGTTTCGGCTGACGGAGATACCTTGACTGCAACCGTAAAGGCTGCTGATTCACTTAATATTCTCGGCGCAGAATACGAAAACGATGCAAGCCTTGTTATCGTTAAGAACGCAGGAAAAATCGTTTCCGTAACTCTCTCCTCCGGCGAGGGCGCAGATTTTATGAAGGTTGTCTGCATATACGGATAATAAGCAAAAAAGTTGGGTGATGCTTTTGGCAAAACCGAAAGGAGCGCTCTTTAATAAATAAGCGCAAAGATAAAGGGGCTGTCTCATTAAGAATTGAGGAAAATCGCAGGTTTTCAACCTCGTTTCCCTCAAAAATGCTCTTTTTATGCAGAGGTATTGTGTTTTTACAATACCTCTGTTTTTTTCGGTTATGCTTAAATGCGACAGCCCCGATTTATTTTTAATTGTAATACACGATGCGGTAAGAATTCTTTTAATTCTTCCCAAAAGATTACGTAGGTTTTTGAAGGTTTGCTCGTCAATGCTGCCTGATTCAAAAATAAGTTTAAGCCAGCTTCCTGTTCCGGCGCATTCTTTTCTTGCGATTTCGAGTTTTGAGTGCATATCGGCAAGACTTTGCGGATATTGTGCCTCGGTAATATTTGCGAAAACGCTTGACGAGGATTTTTTGATTTGAAAAACGGTATTGGAGTCAACTTTATATTCATTGCAAAGCTTAGCAATTTTAATAGCCAATTCTTCACTGTACTCTAATAATAAATTGCGTTTCGCTGTCACGCTCCCCCGTATCAAATCACGGCAAAGCCGTGTATGGAATCCGCAACTTGTTGCGGTATGGAATCTCGTCATAGACGAGTATGGAATCAAGGCGGAGCATTGTATGGAATTCGACCGGTTATACTCCTTTTCGGCGCAAAGGCAGAGCCTTTGGTGCTTCGCACTATGCTCGTTTTCAACGAGCCGCCGAGGAGCAATCTTCGGCATTCGTCCTTGTGAGCGAGCTCCCAGATACGAATGCTCTTGATTATGTAGCCTCCGGCTCTGGCTCGGTCGTGCAGTCTTAGACCGCATCCCAGATGGTCCACCAAGCAAAACAAAAAGCCACCCGTTTGGGTGGCGTTTTGCTTGGTGGAGCTCGCTTAACGATAGTCGAACCTTTATAAACAGTTATATACATAATGTGAGCAAATAATAACAACTGCTTTTTATTCACCCCAAAAAACGGCTAATTTTTGATTTTCGCTTATGAAATTCCAATAATCTCCCCATTCATCTGGCTTTTCAATGAATTCGCAATAAATTTTTAATTCCGGATTACAACCCAAAAATGGCAAGTTGTCAAATTTACTCGGTGGCTTGTGTCCATTAACGCCTATCCATGTGCCCTTCGTACCGTCATCAATTGTTTGTACACTGTTGGGGATGTGTATTTCTTTCAATGTTTTGCAATAATAAAAATCCAAAGTATCTATCTTCGCGCATGAACCGCTTATGTACACAACTTCTAAAGATTCCGGTAAACGATTGTTTGTATTTGCGAGATTGTCGGAATTTGCGAAAAAGAGCGACCCAAAATCTCCCCAAGGAACTGTGATTGATTTAACGTTGTTGCACCCGTCAAAAACAGGTTTGTCATCGCCATAATGCTTACGCATCGAGCTCGGAATAATGATTTCTTCTATATGAAGGCAATTACTGAATGCTCCTTCTCTAAAACCTTCAACCGGTAAACCTTTTATTTCAGATGCTATATTTAAAATTTTAACTTCTTCATAACAGCCTGCAACATAGTATGCTTCATATTGAACTCTGTTTATATCGGCGCATGTTACTTTTTCATAAATAATTCCATCTTTGCGAACAGTGTGTGGATTACACGAGGTCAAACTGAAAATCAAATTACACATTAAAAATATTATACACGATAGCGAAATTGTTTTCTTCATATAAAAATTCTCCTACCTTATTTGTAGCAATTATAGTATATCAAAAACAAATGATTTTTTCAAGTATTACGGAGTATTTTATCATTTTGGCACCGAGGCGTGTGCTTGTTCCTTACAAGCCGGCGTCGCTTCGCTAAAAGAAAAAATCAAGTCCCGAGCCCTGCTTCGATCTGTTTTCAATTTTTCGTACCAAATCAACACGAAGTGTTGTATTGAATCCGCAACTTGTTGCGGCATGAAATCTCGTCATAGACGAGTATGGAATCAAGGCGGAGCATTGTATGGAATTCGACCGGTTATACTCCTTTTCGGC
>JAZSBB010000029.1:0-20344 GCA_045602185.1 Eubacteriales bacterium | reverse complement strand
ATTTCTTGTTTTTTATTTTCGGTTATACTCTGAAGGTGATGTCACCGTAGGTCGGCATCGGCCAAGCCTTGCGTGAGCAAAGCGTTTCCATCTCGTCAACGACACGGCGCAGAGCGTTCATTTTAGAGTCAACGTATTCTTTGTAATAGAAGGCGGCATCCTCGTCCTTTTTGCTGATAGCGATTTTTTCAGCCTTTTCAAGAGAGGTATAGGCGGAATAGGTTTTTGCAAGAAGGAGAGAAAGCTTATCGATAATTTCGGTTTCGCAGGAAACGTCAATACCGCTCACGGCAGCCTTCTTCTTGCATACGCCGTCACTAAGCTCGCTTATATATGCCGAAACTGCGGGGATTATATCCCGAATAGTCATTTCAAGCATAGTTTTGGCTTCTATATTCTTTATTTTTCTGTAATTTTCAAAGAAAATTTCTCGGCGTGAGCGCATTTCTGTTTCGCTCATAACTGAGAATCGGCGGAAAAGCTCTACGTTTTTCTCGTCCGTGAAATGCTCGTACGCCTCAGGCGCAGTTTTGAAATTTGAAAGACCTCTTTCCTTCGCTTCCTTTTCCCATTCGGCAGAATATGAGTTGCCCGAGAAAAGTATTCTCTGATGCTTTTTCAGCGTTGACGCTATAAGCTCCGAGAGGGCTAAGTCGAAATTTTTTGCCTTTTCAAGTGTGTCGGCAAACTCTGCAAAGGAATTTGCAACGGCAGTATTCAAAACTATATTAGCAAGTGCGATGTTTTGAGAGGAGCCTACCATTCTGAATTCGAATTTGTTACCGGTGAATGCAAACGGAGAGGTTCTATTTCTGTCGGTGGTATCTCTCCTTATAGCAGGAACGGAGGGAACGCCAAGTGACATATATTTAGTTTGATTTTTTGCATACACGGTTCCGTCTATTATCGAATGAACGAGGTTGTCCAGCTCGTCACCGAGGAAAATTGAAATTATGGCAGGGGGCGCCTCGTCTCCTCCAAGTCTGTAATCGTTTCCGGCGGTAGCGGCGGAGATGCGGAGCAGGTCCTGATATTCGTCAACAGCTTTGATTACCGCTGCGAGAACGAGAAGAAACTGCTTGTTTTCCGCAGGATTTTTGCCGGGCTTTAAAAGGTTTATTCCGGTATCGGTTCCGAGCGACCAGTTGTTATGCTTGCCCGAGCCGTTTATTCCGGCGAACGGCTTTTCCGCAAGCAGACACGCCATTTTATATTTGGGCGCCAGCTTGCGCATAAATTCCATTATAATAAGGTTTTGGTCAACAGCTATGTTGGTCGTTGAATATATCGGAGCCAGCTCGTGCTGCGCAGGAGCAGCCTCGTTATGCTTTGTTTTAGAGGGTATTCCGAGCTTCCAAAGCTCAGTGTCAAGCTCACGCATAAATGCGCTTACTCTGGTGGGAAGAGCTCCGAAATAGTGGTCTTCCATTTCCTGTCCTTTCACGGCAGGAGCGCCGAAAAGCGTTCTTCCGCAGTAAAAGAGGTCACGTCTTGCCTTGAAATCCTCCTCGTCAATGAGGAAATATTCCTGCTCGGCGCCAACGGTGGGGGTAATTCTGGTTGAGGCAGTATCGCCAAAAAGGCGAACTATTCTGAGAGCCTCGCAGCTGACTGCGTCCATAGAACGAAGCAGAGGAGTTTTTGTGTCGAGAGCCTCACCCGTATAAGAGCAAAAGGCTGTAGGTATGTAAAGTGAGCCGTCCTTTATAAAGGCGTACGAGGCAGGGTCCCAAGCGGTGTATCCCCTTGCTTCAAAGGTTGCCCGCAGACCGCCCGATGGGAATGACGAGGCGTCAGGCTCGCCCTTGATAAGCTCCTTTCCGGAAAATTCCATTATAGCTTTTCCGGCGCCGACAGGGGTAAGAAAGGCGTCGTGCTTTTCTGCGGTAACGCCGGTAAGGGGCTGGAACCAGTGGGTGAAATGAGTAGCGCCGTGTTCAATTGCCCAGTCCTTCATAGCTCCGGCAACAACGTCAGCGATACTTGCGTCTATTTCCTTTCCGTTTGCTATGGTGTTCATAAGGGATTTATATACGTCCTTCGGAAGTCTTTCCCGCATTACGTCCTCGCTGAAAACGCAGGAAGCGAATATATCCGATATGCGCTCGTGTCTATCCATTTTTTGTCCCCTTCAAATAAAATATATCTAATTATATACTATACTTTCCTAAAAGTCAAGAAATAAATGAAATAACGCCTTCAAATTATTGACATTCCGAGAGCGGAGTGATATAATTATTCTGTCATAAAAATAAAAAAGGATATAGAATGTATTATATAACTTTAGACCTTGAATGGAATCAGGCTTACGCAGAAAAAGCTCTTGCCGTTCAACGCCGCCTTGCCTCACGTCTTCGTGGAGAGGTTATACAGATAGGTGCGGTTAAGCTTGATAAAAATATGAATATATGCGGCTCATATCAGATAATCGTGAAGCCTAAATACTTTAAAAAGCTTCATAGGCACGTTTCCGAGCTTACCGGAATATCCCAGGAAAATATAGATATGGGAACTGCTTTTCCCGCTGCGGCAGAGAGATTTAAGCGCTGGTGCGGAAAGGATTTTGCTTTCTTGACCTGGGGGCCGGACGATATACCTATGCTAAAGGAAAATTTCAACGTCCACGGAATGAAATCGGACTGGCTTGATTCTGTTTACGACCTTCAGCTGATATTCAACCGACAAACCGAGGACAGTAAAAAGCAGCGTTCTCTTGAATACGCTATGGAGCATTTTGAGATACCTCAGAATCTTCCCGCCCACGATGCGCTAAACGATGCTTATTTTACTGCGCTGGTAGCAAAAAAGCTCAATATTGACGAGGGAATAAAAAATTATTCCCGTCCCGTAGGAGATACTCTTGAAAGCAGCGTAATAGGCGATGCTGACGCAGGCGATGACGGATACGTTACGATAGGTGAGCTTCTTGATGATGAAATTGTGAAATCGCCGATATGCCCGTTATGCAATTCAAAGCTGAAAATGGTGTCAAAGCCGCTTCATTCTAAGGGGCAAAAATACACATTCCGTTACGTTTGCGAAAACGATGGGAATATGCTTCTTTCCTTGAAGCTTTACCGCAACTTTAACGAAACCTGGAGAGCTAAGAGAACGCTTGACAAAGCAAGCGAAGCTCGCTTGGCGGAATTTGAGGAGGGACTCGTACGCACTGCAACAAGAAGAAGGTCAAAGCGCAAGAATCCAAGGCCTAAGCGAAAAGCGGTTGTGCAGCAGGAGCAGTGAAAAATGCCGATTTTTGCATTTTTAGAAAAAATAATCAAAATTTTTAAAATACTATTGACAACTGCAGAAAAATCGTATATAATTATAGTGCAATCGGTTATGCTTTTGTTTGTGTATGGAGAGTAATATGAAATATGAAATTCCTACATGCGAAATAGTTAGGCTGAACAGTGTTGATATAATTACTACTAGCGGAGGAACGCAAACGTGGAACTCCGACAGTAGACCTGTTGAATTGCCTAGCTTCTAATAGCATGACGAGAAGACCCGTTATTCAATCGGCGGGTCTTCTTTTTTCTTTTTTGGAAAATAAAGAGTTGAATAACCGTGTCATATATGATAAAATTAAATATAATAGTAGAATGAGAAAAAGTAAGAAAAGGAGGATATGCAAATGGCTGAAATTAACCTTTTCGATATAAACCGCAGTGTTTTGAAGTCGCCGGAAGCGCTTATTGAGGAAAGTGAGAAAAGCTATCGCTCTCTTGTTGACGGAGTGGCAGATAGAATATGCTCTGATAAAAACGTTAGAATACTACTCGTAGCAGGTCCCTCAGGCTCGGGAAAAACAACGACCGCAAACTTAATATCCGATAAAATAAAGTTACACGGGGAGGACTGTATAGTCGTTTCGCTTGATGATTTTTACAGAAATAACGATGACCCGAATTATCCTACCCAGCCGGACGGAAGCCGTGACTTAGAGGCTGCCGAGGCGCTCGATATAGAAGCTGTAACAAAAACGCTTATGGCTATAGCAGAGAGCAGGGAATTTATGCTTCCGAAATACGATTTTAAGGTTTCAAGGCGAGTTGAGGAAAGACTGCACACCCCAATGCCGAACGGCTGCGTTATAATCGAAGGGCTGCACGCCCTCAACCCTATGATTTTCTCGAAGCTTCCGAAAGAAAAATGCCTTAAGCTTTTCATAAGCGTATCCACTAATATAAATGACGGCGGAGTCCGTATCCTTTCGGGAAGAAAAATCAGATTCGTGCGCCGAATGGTGCGGGATAGCATTTACCGTAACGCCGATGCCGAAAAAACGCTCTCTTTGTGGAAGAACGTTCTTCTCGGGGAGGATAAATACCTCTATCCCAACAGAAAATACGCCGATATTACCTTTGATACCTTTCACAGCTTTGAATTGTCGGCTATGAGGGGCTTTGCGGAAAAATTAATATCTGAGAGCCTCGCCGAAAAGGACGGATACGCCGGGATAACACTTGCCGCAATGAAAAAAATTCTGCCACTGGATATATCGCTTATACCCGAGGATTCCCTGATAAGAGAGTTTATTCCGGGCGGGAAATATGAATCGGCATATTAGTTACTTATAACTCAGCACTATTGACAAAATATATTAAATATGTTAAAATATTCAGCGTCTTTGCGATATACGGAAAAATGAGCGAAGGCGCTTGATATATTTAAGGAGATTTTTGGTAAATGACAGAGCTATCTCGACAGATAAACAGAAGACGCACCTTTGCGATAATATCCCACCCTGACGCAGGAAAAACCACCCTCACCGAGAAATTTCTCCTTTACGGAGGGGCAATACAGTCAGCGGGCTCTGTAAAGGGAAAGCAAACGGACAGACACGCAACGTCAGACTGGATGGAGCTTGAAAAGCAGAGGGGTATATCCATAACCTCATCGGTTTTGCAGTTCGAATATGACGGTTATTGCGTCAATATACTTGACACGCCCGGCCACCAGGACTTCTCCGAGGATACCTACAGAACTCTTATGGCGGCAGACAGCGCCGTAATGGTAATAGACGCCGCAAAGGGAATAGAGCCGCAGACCAGAAAGCTCTTTAAGGTTTGCGCTATGCGTGATATTCCGATTTTCACGTTTATAAATAAAATGGACAGAGAAGCGAGAGACTCGTTTGATTTGCTTGACGAGCTGGAGAGGGAGTTCGGTATAGGAACCTATCCTATGAACTGGCCCATCGGCTGCGGACAGAAGTTCAAGGGTGTTTACGACAGAGATGCCCGCTCCATTCTTTCCTTCGGCGACTCTCACAGAGGCAGGGATAGAATTAAGGGCATAGACTGCGATATCAGCGACACGGAAAAGCTCGACTCACTGATAGGAGAGAAAATGCGAGAGGAGCTTTGCGAGCAGGTAGAGCTTCTTGACGGAGCATCGTTTGATTTTGACCTAGAAGCAGTCCGTCACGGAAAGCTTTCTCCTGTTTTCTTCGGCTCTGCACTTAATAATTTCGGTATCGAGCCGTTTCTCGTTCACTTTTTGAAAATGACAACTCCGCCCCTTCCGAGAGCCGCAGAGGGTGAAACGGTAAATCCCTTTGACGATAATTTTTCAGCCTTCGTCTTTAAAATACAGGCAAATATGAACAAGGCGCACCGTGACAGAATAGCGTTTATGCGTATTTGCTCCGGCAAATTTGAAAGAGGCAAGGAATATTATCACGTGCAAGGGGCAAAGGCGTTTAGGCTCTCTCAGCCGCAGCAGATGATGGCTGCCGAAAGGGAGGTTATAGACGAGGCATACGCCGGAGATATCATAGGAGTCTTTGACCCAGGCATTTTCTCCATAGGCGATACGGTGTGTGAGAAGGGCGCTAAGCTGAAATTCGAGGGCATACCTACCTTCGCTCCGGAGCATTTCGCTATGGTAGAGCAGGTCGATTCGATGAAGCGTAAGCAGTTTGCCAAGGGAATGAATCAGATTGCCCAAGAGGGTGCAATACAGATATTTTTTGAGCCTAATTCGGGACTTGAAAGAGTGATTGTCGGAGTGGTTGGCATCCTTCAGTTTGAGGTTCTCGAATACAGACTTAAAAATGAGTACGGCTGCGACTTAAGAAGAACGAACCTTGCGTATCAGCAGATACGTTGGATATCTAACCCCGACCTTGACCCTAAGAGCTTGAAGCTTTCCCACGATACAAAATGGGTTCAGGATTTCAGAGGAAACAATCTTTTGATTTTCACAAGCGAGTGGTCTATCAGGTGGGTGCTTGAGGATAATCCGGGACTGGAGCTTGCCGAGTTTTCAAGGGGCGGCGGCGAAATCCGAGAGATTTAACGGAGAAATTATATATGAGAATGCGAAAAAAGAAGAATGGAGACGCAAGACTCAAAGCGTGCGACCATTTGATATTTAGGGCGCCCAAAGCCCCTATGGACGAGCCTTCGTCAGCCATAGGAGACTTTGAAAGAACGCTTCTTGAAATAGGTGCAGGGAAGGGCGGCTTTGCCTGTGAGATGTCAAGCCGCAACAGCGATGCAGCATACTACGCAATGGAGCGTGTTTCCGATTGTGTGGTCCTTGCCGCAGAGCTAGCCGAAAGCACTGCGGAGCACAGAAGCGGAAATCTGCGTTTTATAATAGACACAGCGGATAACCTTTGCAGTTATTTTGCTCCCGAAACGGTGGACGGAATTTTTCTGAACTTTTCTGACCCGTGGAGCAAAAAGGGATATGCAAAGCGCCGCTTGACTCACCGAAGGTATCTTTCTCTTTATTTCAGCCTTTTGAAAGAGGGGGGAAGGCTCACCTTCAAAACGGATAACGTTTCCCTCTTTGATTTTTCTCTTGAAGAAATTTCTTCTATCGGGCTTTCTCCCGATAGAATTACAAGAGACCTTCACTCATCGGAATGGAATCCCGATAACGTTATGACGGAATACGAAACTGCGTTCTCCTCTCAGGGAATCAAAATTAATATGCTGTCGGTAGTAAAGCCGGCAGGCTTTGTTAGTGAGGTACCTGAGGAGCTTAAATGCGGCGGACGCAAATTTTTCAAAAAAAGTGGAGAGGTCAATGACTGAGTCAAGCTTATTACACACGGGGCACAGACAGAGAATGAGAGAAAAGATCATCACTCACGGAAGCTTCGTTATGCAGAGCTACGAGCTTATTGAAATGCTCCTGTATCACGTGATACCGTGTAAGGATACGAACGCAACGGCAAAAAGACTTATGCTCAGGTTCGGGAGCGTTGACGGAGTCTTTTCGGCAACGAAGGAGGAGCTTTTGAGTGTCGAGGGGCTTGGGCCGATGGCGGCTGAGCTTATAATAAAAGTGGGCGAGCTTATGAATGACAGCCAAAGCGTAAAATCCGATTACGATTTTGATAATTACGAGCGCCTCGGCGAGTTTTTGGTTGAGAAATTTTCATATCTTACGGCTTCAAATACGGCAATACTTCTTTTCGACAACAAAATGAAGCTGATAGATTTCAAAATAATATCGGAAAACGATTATTCCTCGGCGGCGATAAAGCCTGCCGAATTCGTTGACTACGCAGTTAATTTCCGCGCTTCAATCTCCGTTACTGCGCATAATCACCCCCACGGTCCTCTTTTTCCAACGGTTGGCGATATGGCTACTCATACAATGCTTAAAGAAGCTTTGGGACTTTCGGGAATTGAACTTGCCGAGCATTACGTGATATGCGGTAAAAAATACGCAGGCTTGACGTGTGACCTTTCTCTTTCCTTTTCTCAGGCTCCTGCGCTCGTCAGATTTTTTGAAAGCAAGGAGGCGTATCTGAATGCAAAGCTTTGAGGAGAGGCTCGCTGATATTTTTGCTTATAACAATTCAAAAACCGCAAAAACGTCCGCTGCCGAGCTTTCAAAGAGATATAACGGCTTTTCTTCTCTGGCGCAAGCGGATTACGAGCCCCTATGCGAGCTTTGCGGTTCGTCTAACGCAGTTTTGATAAGGCTGATTGCATCTCTTGCTTCAAGGAGAGTAACCGACTCCTTTAAATTCGGAAGGGAGCATAGCGAAGAAGAGGTTATCGAATTTCTGAAGGCTCTCTTTTTAAGCGTAACCAAAGAAACCGTGTTCGCTCTGCCGATTGACTCAAGAGGACGTATAATATCCGCTGAAATGCTGGGAGAGGGAACGGTTAACTCCGCCGGAATCCTTCCGAGAAGGATTATTGAAATTATGGTAAAAAATAAATCGTCACGTGTCATAATAGCTCATAACCACCCGAACGGTGAGGCTGAGCCTTCACGTGAGGACGTGTACGCAACAGCGAAAATGCTTGAGGTTTTTGCTCAGTCGGGCAAGGAGCTGGTGTGCCATTATATAGTTGCGGGAAACAATGTCAAAAGGGTTGAGATGTAAAGAGCTGCATCTCTGAAGGTAAAAAAATGGTTTTTCTTGGAACATTAATCAATTTTGCCCTGGTGTTCATATCAGGAACGGTAGGCTCATTCGTGAAAAAAGGCGTGCCTGAGAAAATAAGCCAAGCCGTGATTTCTGCTATGGGCGTTGCCGTAATATACATAGGAATAGACGGCGCATTAGAAAAAGCGCCCTCAATAGACGGGAAATTTTTCCTTTCCGCAGGACTTGTAAAAATGCTTATAATGATTCTTTCAGTGGGAATCGGAACGATTATCGGAGAGCTTATAGATATAGATAAGCGAATGAATAAGCTGGGCGTATTTTTGGAGAAAAAATTGACACGTGGAGCGTCAGGCGGAAATTTTGCAAAGGGCTTTGCCTCTTGCAGTATTCTTTTTTGCGTAGGCGCTATGGCGGTAAACGGAGCTATTGACGATGCGCTCGGAAAGCCGGATATCCTAATCGCCAAATCTGCGGTAGACGCAATAATGGTGTTCGTTATGGCGTCAACTCTCGGAATAGGCTGCGCCTTCTCTGCATTTTCCGTATTGCTCTATCAAGGCTCTCTGACTCTTATAGCCTGGCTCTTGGCGGCGGTGATTCCTGCCGAAACGATTACGTATATGTCGGTAACCGGCTCGCTTATCATAATCCTGATAGGAACGAATATGCTGGGAATGACAAAGGTTAAGACGGCCAATATGATTCCCGCAATATTTATCCCGCTTTTGACTATTCCTTTTTTCGTATAGTCTTTGCGGATTAATTTGCCCAATACTTATACGTATACCGCCGTTAGTTAATAACCGATATCTAATAAAATCAAAAAGCAGATATTTTTTGCCTTGCAGTCCGATTTTGCGCTTGCCCAGGGAAGTATCTGCTTTTCTTTTTTGCAAATTCCTTAAAACATATAACTAATGTAGACTTTTGATTTTCTGACAGGAAAATTTTCTCGAAATTTTTTGAATTTTTTAAAAAACCTATTGACAAACACGAAATTTGTGCTATAATATTATACTGCATTATAATCGCTTTTACTATGGGGGATTTTTGCCCTTTTTTAAGGAAGATAAAGTAAAAATAGCCAAAAAATCCCTGTAAAATTAGCGTTTTTTGTAGCTTTCGACGGCAGATTTTTTATGCCGAAAAGAGCCCCGTAATTGTAAATTTTAGGAATGGAGTGATTCTATTTATGATGCTTAAACCCCGGAAGCTTGGCGTTAACGTAAGACAGAGCTTTTCTAAGATTGAAGCGGCAACCGAAATGCCCAATCTTATAGAGGTTCAAAAGGAGTCTTACGAGTGGTTTCTCAAAGAGGGTCTTAACGAGGTACTGCGAGACGTGTCGCCGATTGTGGATTACACCGGCAATCTTTCCATTGAGTTCACCGACTACACTCTTGATTCAACCCCAAGATATTGCGTAGAGGAATGCAAGGACAGAACCGTAACCTACGATGCTCATATGAAGGTAGGAGTGCGCCTTGTCAACAAGGCTACCGGCGAGCTTAAAACCGCCCAGGTATATATGTGCGATTTCCCGCTTATGACGGATAACGGAACCTTCGTAATAAACGGAGCGGAGAGAGTTATCGTTTCTCAGCTCGTTCGTTCGCCCGGCATATATTATTCCGATGAGGTTGACAAGCAGGGTAAGCATAACTATGCCGCAACGGTAATTCCGTACAGAGGAGCTTGGCTTGAGTACGAAACCGATGCCGCAGGTCTTTTCTACGTAAAGATAGATAAAACCCGTAAAATTCCGATAAGCGTGCTTGTTCGTGCGCTCTGTCCCGAAGGGCAGGATTCCGATGACGCTCTTATTTCTATGTTCGGCGATGAGGATATTCTTGTTGCGACTATGGCAAAGGACGAATGCAACGCTCTTGCCGCAGAGAATCAGACCTCTTACCGTGAGGAAGCGCTCAAGGAAATATATAAGAAGCTCCGTCCCGGCGAGCCCCCGCTCGTTGAAAGCGCAGAGCAGCTCGTAAACAATCTCTTCTTTGACCCCAAGAGATACGACCTTGCTCCCGTTGGAAGATATAAATACAATAAAAAGCTCTCTCTTGCCGCAAGAATCGAGGGAACAACCCTTGCAGCGCCGGTAATCAATCCTTATACGGGTGAGATGATTGCGGAGGAAGGCGTATTCGTAAACAGAGAAATAGCAACTGCGATTGAAGACAGCCTTGTAAACGAGGTTTTCGTAAAGGGCGCAGACGATAAGACCGTTAAGGTATTTTCTAACGGAACCGTACGTCCTGAGCTTATTCTCGGCTACGACCTTTCCGATTGCGGCATAAAGCCCGGCGAGAAGGTAAGGCTTTCCGTTCTTACCGAAATAATCGAGGAGGCTGACGCAAACGGACTTTCCGGTGAGGAAAGAGAAGCGTTTATAAAGAAAGCCGCTTTGGAAAAGGTTATGCTTCTTTCACCGAAGCACGTAACCAAGGAAGATATCTTCGCTTCGGTTAACTATCTTTTCAATATTTCACACGGTATCGGCGCTACTGACGATATCGACCACCTCGGCAACCGCCGTCTTAGATGCGTAGGAGAGCTTCTCCAGAATCAAATGAGAATCGGTATGACGAAGATGGACAAGATTATCAAGGAGAGAATGTCCGTTCACGACGTTGACGATTTCAGACCCGAGGCGATAATCAATACCCGTCCGGTTGCTACCGCCATAAGAGAATTTTTCGGCTCCTCGCCCCTTTCTCAGTTTATGGACCAGAACAACCCCCTTGCCGAGCTTACGCACAAGCGCCGTCTTTCAGCGCTTGGCCCCGGCGGACTTTCGAGGGACAGAGCGTCATTTGACGTCCGTGACGTGCATTACACTCACTACGGCAGAATTTGTCCCGTAGAAACTCCCGAAGGTCCTAACATCGGTCTTATATCCTATCTTGCTTCCTATGCAAAGATAAGCGAGTACGGCTTCCTTAAAGCCCCCTTCAGAGTCGTTGACAAAACGACCGGTAGAGTAACCGAAGAGGTTCTTTATCTGACGGCTGACGAGGAGGATAACCATATAGTTGCTCAGGCAAACGAAAAGCTTGACGAAAACGGATTTTTCCAGAATAAGAAGGTTATAGCAAGACTTAACACTGAATTCATAGAGGTTGAGCCTACCCAGGTTGACCTTATGGACGCTTGTCCTCAGATGGCAGTATCGGTTGCTGCGGGTTGTATTCCTTTCCTTGAAAACGATGACAACACCCGTGCGCTGATGGGCTCTAACATGCAGAAGCAGGCAGTTCCGCTTATGGTAACCGATTCGCCTATAGTTGCGACCGGTATGGAATATAAGGCAGCAGTTGTCTCCGGAACGGTTGTTCTTGCTAACGAGGGCGGTATTGTTGAGCGTACCGCAGGCTCTGAGATTGTTATTCTTAACGATTCGGGCAAAAAGGATACTTATCACCTCATAAAGTTCAAGCGCTCGAACCAGGGTACCTGCGTAAACCAGCGTCCCATAGTTTCGGAAGGCGATAGAGTTGAGGCAGGTCAGGTAATCGCTGACGGCCCCGCAACTGCAAACGGTGAGATATCTCTCGGAAAGAACGCTCTTATCGGATTTATGACCTGGGAGGGTTATAACTACGAGGACGCAGTTCTTCTTAACGAGAAGCTCGTAAGAGAGGATATGTACACCTCTATCCATATTGAAAATTACACTATCGAAGCTCGTGATACCAAGCTCGGAACTCAGGAGATAACCAGGGAAATTCCCAACGTATCCGAGGATGCGCTGAAGGATCTCGACCAGGACGGTATTATCAGAATAGGAACTGAGGTAAGAGCAGGCGATATACTCGTAGGTAAGGTAACGCCTAAGGGCGAAACCGAGCTTACTCCCGAGGAAAGACTCCTCAGAGCTATATTCGGCGAAAAGGCAAGAGAGGTAAAGGATTCCTCCCTCAGAATGCGTCACGGCGAATACGGCGTAGTAGTTGACGTAAAGATTTACGACAGAAACAATTCCGATGATTTGGCTCCCGGCGTAAACAAGGTAGTCCACGTTTATATCGCCCAGAAGCGTAAGATATCCGTTGGAGATAAAATGGCGGGCCGTCACGGAAACAAGGGTGTCGTTTCGAGAATACTTCCTCCGGAGGATATGCCCTTCCTCGCAGACGGAACACCGCTTGATATAGTTCTTAACCCTCTGGGCGTACCTTCCCGTATGAATATAGGACAGGTGCTTGAGGTGCATCTCGGTATTGCGTGCCGTAAGCTCGGAATCAAGATAATGACTCCCGTATTTGACGGAGCAAAGGAAACCGATATACTCGAGCTTCTCCGTCAGGCAAAATACACCAGAGATATCCGTCCCGATGAGAGCGTAAGAGGTAAGGCGGTATTTATGGAGGTTATCAGAGAGGACGGAAAGCCCGACCTTCAAAGAGTAGACCAGTCCATAGTAGACGATGAAGAAAAGCTTCGTGAGCTTATGAAGAAGGAAAGCTTAAAGGTTATTGACGGTAAGGTAACGCTGTATGACGGACGTACCGGTGATGCGTTTGACAACCCCGTAACCGTAGGTATAATGTATTACCTCAAGCTTCACCATCTCGTTGACGATAAGATTCACGCCCGTTCTATAGGCCCGTATTCTCTCGTTACTCAGCAGCCTTTGGGCGGTAAGGCTCAGTTTGGCGGCCAGCGTTTCGGAGAGATGGAGGTTTGGGCGCTTGAAGCATACGGCGCAGCTTACACGCTTCAGGAAATACTTACCGTTAAGTCTGACGATATAACCGGACGTACGAAGACCTACGAGGCTATCATAAAGGGCCAAAACATTCCCACTCCCGGAATTCCCGAATCCTTCAAGGTGCTTGTTAAGGAGCTTCAGGCTCTTTGTCTTGACATCAAGGTTCTTGATGAGGACGGCAAGGAAATAGAGCTTTCCGAGGTATATGAAGACGATACGCCCGTATATTCGACCATCGATGACGCAAACCGTGCTGCTGATGAATCTCAGGATTCAGAAAATATGGAAGCTGAGGATATGGCAGACGACGACTACGATGAGAATTACGAAGACGGTGACGAGGAATTTTTGGAAGAATACAGCTACGATGAATCCGAAGAAGCGGATTACGAAAGCGAAGAGGAATAATTTTACGGAAGGGAAACGCCTCTCTTTTAGCTTGAGAGAGGCTGGCAGATAAATTTTATGGAAAGAAATGCGTTTGAATCCATTAAGATAGGACTTGCGTCCTCGGATATGATACGCTCTTGGTCACACGGCGAGGTGACTAAGGCAGAAACCATTAACTACCGTACCCTTAAAGCCGAGAGAGACGGACTTTTCTGCGAAAGGATTTTTGGTCCATCGAAGGACTGGGAATGCCTTTGCGGAAAATACAAGAGAGTAAGATTTAAGGGCAAGGTGTGTGAAAAGTGCGGCGTTGAGGTAACCACTAAAAAGGTTCGCCGTGAGCGTATGGGTAACATAGAGCTTGCAGCGCCGGTATCTCATATCTGGTATTTCAGAGCTATTCCGTCAAGAATGGGACTTATACTCGATATGTCCCCAAGACTTCTTGAAAGAGTACTCTATTTCGCAAGATATATAGTAATTGACCCGGGCAATACGCCCCTTGAAAAGAAGCAGCTTCTTAACGACAATGAATACAGAAGCGCAAGAGAAAAATACGAGGACGATTTCAAAGCGGGAATGGGCGCCGAGGCTGTGCGTGAGCTTCTTGCCGAGATAGACCTCGAAAAGCTCTCTGCCGAGCTTAAAGAAAAGCTTGCAGAGGCAACGGGACAGAAGAAAATCAAGATAATTAAGAGACTTGAGGTCGTTGAGGCGTTCAGAAAATCGGGCAACCGCCCCGAATGGATGATTCTCGATACCATTCCGGTATTGCCTCCTGAAATCAGACCTATGGTACAGCTTGACGGCGGTAGATTTGCTACCTCCGACCTTAACGAGCTTTACCGCAGAGTTATAAACAGAAACGACCGTTTGAAGCGTTTCCTTCAGATGAATGCACCCGATATCATAATCAGAAACGAAAAGAGAATGCTTCAGGAATTCGTTGACGCCCTTATAGACAACGGACGCCGTGGAAAGCCGGTAACCGGAGCGTCAAACCGTCCGCTTAAATCTCTTTCAGAAATGCTGAGAGGTAAGCAGGGAAGATTCCGTCAGAACCTTCTCGGTAAGCGTGTTGACTATTCGGGACGTTCGGTTATTGTCGTAGGTCCCGACCTTAAAATCTATCAATGCCGTCTTCCCAAGGAAATGGCTCTCGAGCTTTTCCGTCCCTTCGTTATGAAGCGCCTTATAGAAACTCAGAAGGCTAATTCCATAAAGGACGCAAAGAAAAAGGTTGACAGAGTCGCTCCTGAGGTTTGGGACGCTCTTGAATACGTTATCAAGGAGCACCCCGTTCTTTTGAACCGTGCGCCCACGCTTCACCGTCTTTCGATACAGGCGTCTGAGCCTATACTCGTAGAGGGCAGAGCTATAAAGCTTCACCCGCTCGTTTGTCCCGCATTCAACGCAGACTTTGACGGCGACCAGATGCCCGTTCACGTTCCGCTTTCAAGCGAAGCGCAGGCAGAGGCAAGATTTCTTATGCTTTCGGCAAACAACCTTT
This sequence comes from Eubacteriales bacterium, assembly GCA_045602185.1. Taxonomy (GTDB): domain Bacteria; phylum Bacillota; class Clostridia; order Oscillospirales; family CAG-272; genus UBA1740. The sequence continues at coordinate 5,356 of JAZSBB010000029.1, read as the reverse complement.
TGAAGCCGGTTTCCGGTAAGGCAGTAACCGTACCCTCTCAGGATATGGTCCTCGGCTCTTACTATCTTACGATAGATCACCCCGGTGAAAAGGGCGAGGGAAAGGTATTCCGTGATTTCAACGAGGTTGAAATGGCGTATGCAAACAAGGAGCTTGGTATGCACGCAGCAATCAAGGTTCGTGTTATCAAGACCGTTGACGGCGAAGAAAAGAGCGCTCTTATAGACGCAACCTACGGCAGACTTATATTCAACCAGAGAATTCCTCAGGACCTCGGATATATTGATCGTGCGAAGGATCCGTTCTCGCTTGAAATCAATTTCCCCACAACGAGCAAAAAGCTCAAGGAAATAGTAGACCTTACGATTAAGTACCACGGCTTTGCCGAGGCGGCAGCGGTTCTTGATAACATTAAGGCTATGGGTTATAAGTATTCGACCAAGTCGTCACTCTCCATATCGGTTTACGATATGACGATTCCTCCGCAGAAAAAGGAGCTTCTTGAAGAGGCGTCACGCAAGGTTGACGAGATAACCGAGCTTTATGAGTGGGGCGAGCTTTCCGATGAGGAAAGATATAAGCAGGTAATTGACGTTTGGGATAAAACCACTAATGCGGTTACCGATGCTCTTATAGCAAACCTTGATAAATACAATTCGCTTAATATGATATGTACCTCGGGAGCCCGTGGCTCTATGAAGCAGATGAGACAGCTTGCCGGAATGCGCGGACTTATGTTTGCAACTAACGGTAAGACTATCGAAATTCCCATTAAATCAAACTTCCGTGAAGGACTTACGATGCTTGAGTACTTTATGGGAGCAAAGGGTTCACGTAAGTCGCTTTCCGATACGGCGCTCCGTACCGCAGACTCGGGTTATCTTACCAGACGTCTCGTTGACGTTTCTCAGGACGTAATCGTTCGTGAGGAGGATTGCGGAGCTAAGTCGGGTATAGTCGTTTCGGATATAGTTTCGGGTACGAACGTGGTAGAGGGACTCCGTGACCGTATTATCGGAAGATATACTGTCGGTGACGTTGTTGACCAGAATACCGGTGAGCTTATCGTTCCCGATAACACTATGATAGACGAGGAAATGGCTAAGGCTATTATTGCCGCCGGCATTACTCAGGTCGAGGTTCGTACTATCCTTCGCTGCCTTGCAAAGAGAGGCGTTTGCGTACACTGTTACGGAGCTGACCTTGCTCACGGAACACCCGTAAGCATAGGCGAGGCGGTAGGCGTTATTGCGGCGCAGTCTATAGGTGAGCCGGGTACTCAGCTTACGATGAGAACCTTCCATACGGGAGGTGTCGCAGGCTCGGATATTACACAGGGTCTTCCCAGAGTCGAGGAGCTTTTCGAAGCCCGCCGTCCCAAGAAGACAGCGATAGTAACCGAATTTACCGGAACCGCAAGAATTCAGTCGGATAAGAAGCTCTCTAAGGTAATAATCCAGAATCCCGTTGAGCCTACAGATGAAGAAATCGTATATGAAATACCCTTCGGTATGCGCCTCATAATCGAGGACGGACAGGAGGTAAAGAGAGGTCAGCAGATAACGGAAGGCTTCCTTAACCCTGCAGACGTTCTTCATATGAGCGGCATAGATGCGGTTTACGACTATATCATCAGAGAGGTCCAGAAGGTGTACAGAGGCGAGGACGTTGAAATCAACGACAAGCACGTTGAATGTATCACCCGTCAGATGACCCGAAAGGTTAAGGTAGAGGATCCCGGAGATACCGACCTTCTCGTTGGAACCACCGTTGATATTCTCGAGTTTCGTGATGAGAACGAGAAGATAGAGGCAAGACAGGCAAACGGCGAAATTTCTCTCCGTAAGGCAGAGGCTGCGCCTATGCTTCTCGGTATAACGAAGGCTTCTCTTATGACCGATTCCTTCCTCTCTGCAGCGTCCTTCCAGGAAACCACCAAGGTTCTCACCGAGGCGGCTATAAAGGGCAAAACCGACAACCTTCTCGGACTTAAAGAGAACGTTATTATCGGTAAGCTGATTCCCGCAGGAACCGGTATCGGCAAATACCGTGCCGTAGAGGTTGCAGATCTCGAAAAGGAAGAGGCAACCGTAAGCAGTGAGGTTTTTGCACCGGATAACGTATCGGAATCCTTTGAGGAGGATAGCATAGTTTACGTGTCCGAAGGCTGATTTTAACGGCAAATTTTAAATAAAAAGAGGCAGGAATGAATGGCAAACGGAGCCGTTTGTTCCTGCTTTTTGCGTTTGCGTAACGCCGTGAACTTTATATTAATTATATATTAAAGTTACATATTGACTTTTTTGTAAATAAGTGTTACAATATAATTGGTTTGTTGGGTATATTTTGTGTTTTCTTTATAAAACTGCCCGGCAGCAAAATAAAATTTGGAATGTGAATATGAATAATACCGATATAAAAGTATCGGTCATAATGCCTATATATAATGCCTACGATTATCTGAAGCCCGCCTTGGAAAGCGTCCTTGACCAGACGCTTCGGGAGATAGAAATTATATGCATTGACGATGGGTCGACCGATAGCTCATACGAGCTTATAAAGGAATATCAGAAGCAGGACGAAAGAGTAAGAATAGTAACGGAAACGAATGCCGGCCCCGCCTTAGCGAGAAACAACGGTATAAAAAGGGCAAGGGGAGAATACATAGCCTTTCTTGACGCTGACGACTTTTTTGAGCCAAACCTACTTGAATTACTTTATAATGCGGCAGAGGAGAAAAAACTCGATATAGCCGTTGCAGAATACGATATTTATAACAGCCGTAAGGCAGTCTTTGAAAAAGCCCAGCCTGCAGAGCACGAGGAAATTTTAAATCAGAACGAGGTTACCTCGAAAAACGAGAACCCCGACCACATACTTCTCTCGGTAAACGGAGCGGCGTGGAATAAGCTTTTCCGAAGAACATTCGTTATAGAAAAGCAGCTTACCTTCCTTCCGGATGTAAAGATATACGAGGACGTATATTTCGTTGTAACCGCTATGTCCCTTGCCGAAAGAGTGGGAAAGGTCTTTGAAACGCTGGTTCACCACCGTATATACACCGACCAGTCGAGAGCGAAAATGTTCCGCAAGTATTACTCTCAGGTGCCGGTTGCGTACCTGAAAATAAAGGAATTTATGACGCACAACGGAATGTACGCTCCGCTATCCTCGTCTTTTTTAAATCTGTCGGCAAGCAGATGCTATAAAATCTATAACCTTCTTGGCTCTGACGCAAAGGAGCATTTTTGGGATATGCTTCACTCTGAATTTGCGGAGCAGCTCGGTTGGCAGGGAAGGGACACCGATGATTTTGAGGAGCTTGACGTATGCGAATTTGCGGCAAACGTTTTGCTTTACACGTACAAACAGTATAAAAAGCGCATAGCAAAGGGGCATTACCTGAATCTTGACAGACTAAGAGTTATCCTTAAAAATGCGCATACGAAGAAGAAAATACGAGCGTTTTTTTCGTTTTTCAGATTCAGAAAAAAGAAGAAGGCCGAAAACGGCGAGACCCGATAAAGCGTCAAGTTAGGCGAGAACAACCGGATAAGCGAGATTTTTCTTAGTGCCGGCATAGCTTAACCTTTATAATCCGTTTTTAGCGTAATTTTTTAGAATAATATAAAGCTTTGGCAGAGCCACGGAAACGTTGGCTCTGTCCATTTTTTCTTCCTGCGCACATAAAACTAATATAAATATATAAAAATAAAGAAAAAACCACTAAAAAGAAGGAACTTTTTTTGTTAAAACTATTGACAATCGGTTCCCGAAATGGTAAAATAAATCTTGCGCTGACTAATGGGTGTACTATGCCTATTTTCAGGTAGCACCAAAAAGAATATACCGCCGGCGCATTTCAGAACCGGCGTTATAGATAAGCAACTATACTAAAGAAGGAGGAAAATCATGCCAACCTTTAATCAGCTCGTTAAGAAAGGTCGCTCGGACAAGGCGTACAAGTCTAAGTCCCCCGTTCTTCAGAAGGGCTTCAATGCACTTCGCAACGAAGCGACAAACCTTAGCGCACCGCAGAAAAGAGGAGTATGCACAAAGGTTACTACCGTAACCCCCAAGAAGCCTAACTCGGCTCTTCGTAAGATTGCCAGAGTAAGACTTACTAACGGAATGGAAGCAACGTCTTACATTCCCGGTATCGGTCACAACCTTCAGGAGCACTCCGTTGTTCTTATCCGTGGTGGACGTGTGCGTGACTTGCCCGGTGTACGTTACCATGTAATTCGTGGTACTCTTGATGCTCAGGGTGTTGCAAACCGTAAACAAGGTCGCTCCAAGTACGGAGCAAAGCGTCCGAAGAAATAATAGAGGTACACCTCGGACGAAAATGTGCTTACGTGCTGTGATAGTATAGTAGTTTATGCTGAAATCGCAAACCGAGCACTTACGAATTTAAATATTCGAGTACCTATGATATCATAATTTAATGAAGGAGGGAAGTACAGTGCCTAGAAGAGGTCAAATTTCCAAGAGAGACGTATTGCCTGATCCGTTGTACAATTCCAAGCTTGTAACCAAGCTTATCAACAATATTATGTATGACGGTAAGAAGGGTGTTGCTCAGAAGATTGTATACGAAGCATTTGCTCAGATTGAAGCTAAAAGCGGAGAGAACGCACTTGACGTATTCGTAGCAGCTCTTGAGAACGTAATGCCCGTGCTTGAGGTTAAGGCTCGCCGTGTAGGTGGTTCTAACTATCAGGTTCCTATGGAGGTTCGCGCAGAGCGCAGTCAGACACTCGGTCTCCGCTGGATAATCAACTATTCCAGAAGCCGTGGTGAGAAGACTATGGCTGAGAGACTTGCCGGCGAGATAATGGACGCTAAGGCAGGAATGGGTGGCGCTTTCAAGAAGAAGGAAGACACTCACAAGATGGCAGAAGCAAACAAGGCTTTTGCGCACTACAGATTCTAATCGTTATAAAGAAGGAGATAGATTCAAATGCCCAGAGAATATTCGCTTGAGCATACCAGAAATATCGGTATCATGGCGCACATCGACGCCGGTAAGACTACCACAACCGAGAGAATCCTTTTTTATACCGGTAAAACCCACCGTATAGGTGAGACTCACGACGGTGCCGCTACGATGGACTGGATGGCACAGGAGCAGGAGAGAGGTATTACCATTACCTCAGCTGCAACTACTTGCTATTGGGTTCCCACCGTATTCCAGAACGATGTAGAGAAGGCTAAGGAGAATAAGTATCGTATCAACATCATCGATACCCCCGGCCACGTTGACTTCACTGTTGAGGTTCAGCGTTCTCTGAGAGTTCTTGACGGTTCTGTTACAGTTCTTTGCGCTAAGGGCGGCGTTGAGCCTCAGACCGAG
>JAZSBB010000028.1:0-2534 GCA_045602185.1 Eubacteriales bacterium | reverse complement strand
TTTTCGTCAAGCCCTTCGGATTTTACCCTTTTTTCAAATTCCGAAAGCAACGAAATCAGGTCAATACGCGTTCTGCCGCAGGTAGGACAGCTTACGATGTTCATACCACCGATAAGTCCCATAGCGCGAAGAATATTCTTTGCCGCAGCAATTTCGTTTATCGGGTCCTCTGTGAGCGAAACTCTCACTGTATCTCCAATGCCCAAGGAAAGAAGCGTTCCGATACCGATACTGCTCTTGACGAGCGCCATATCCCTTGCCCCCGCCTCGGTTACACCGATATGAATGGGGTATTCTGTACGCTCTGCGAGGATTTTATTTGCCCGAATCATCGTCATAACGTCAGAGGATTTTACCGAAATTGCTATATCGCGAAAATCAAAATCCTCAAGTATTCCTACGTGGTACATAGCGCTCTCGGCCAGCGCTTCGGCAGTCGGAGCTTTATATTTTTCAAGTATACTTGCTTCAACCGAGCCTGAGTTCACACCTATGCGAATCGGGATTTTACGCTCACGGCAGGCAGAAACTACCTCGCGGATACGCTCGCGGCTGCCTATGTTTCCGGGATTTATTCTTATTTTGTCAACCCCGAAATCCACCGCCGCAAGAGCTATTTTGTAATCAAAATGTATATCCGCAACGATAGGAACGCCAACCTCTTTTTCCTTAAGATAGGCTATCGTTTCGGCAGCTTTTATATCGGGCACGGCTATTCTGACTATATCGCAGCCCGCGTCTCTCAGCGCCAAAACCTGATTATACGTTGCGATTTTATCGCGCGTATCCGTATTCGTCATTGACTGAATAGTTACGGGATAATTACCCCCTACCCCAACGCCGCCTATCTTAAATGCGCGGCTTTTTCTCCTGCGCGTATTATAGTCCATGAAAATCTCCTTAAAAGTTAATTAACGAAAACAGCCGTATTTTTTAAACTATGAGCTTAAAAATATCCTTAATCATTATCACGAATGAAAGAAGCAAAAGCGCCATAAGTCCAACCGCGTTTATCATACCCTCCACTTTTTTAGGGAGCCTCTTTCTCGTTACCATCTCTAAGAGAATCGTTATAAGTCTGCCTCCGTCAAGCGCCGGAATAGGCAGTAAATTCATAAATCCGAGGTTTATGCTGATAAGCGCCGTTATGTTAAGCAAGGACGCCGCTCCCTGCTTTGCCGCGTCTCCTATGGCAGAGGATATACCTACCGGTCCGGAAACAGCCTCAAAGGTATATCTTCCCGTAATCAAATCATAAATAGACTCCCAGCACATTCTTACCGTAAGGTAGGATTTTTTAAATGAATGGCTCATCACCGTTGCAAAGGTTTTATCCTTTCGGAAAACCATAAAGTCCATCGTTCCGAAACTCTGCCCTTCCTCGCTCATACCGGGAAAAACCACGTCGTGTATAACCATTTCAGCGCCGCCGCGTATTACGGTGATGTCAACGGGCTCTACTCCCTGCCTCATAATTTCATATGAAAGCTCATCAAGAATAGTAACCTTTTTGTCTCCGACCTTTACTATTTTATCCCCTACCATAAGTCCTGATTCGGAAGATGAAATTTCAAATCCGTATTCCTCTTTATCCGCAAATCTGGCTACCGTCGTATCTCCGATATTTATGATAGATACGAGAATTATCATTGCTATAAATCCCGCTATTATATTTATCAAGGCTCCCGCGCAGGTTATTATAAACCTCTGCCAAGCCGGTTTTTTATCAAATGAATTCGGGTCATCCGATTCATCATCCTCACCCGCCATCGCAACGTAACCGCCTATCGGAAACATTGAGAGCGCGTATCGGATACCCGTTTTTTTAGAGTCGTACCAAACGAGCTTCGGGCCCATTCCTATTGAAAACTCGTTTATTTTCACCTTGAAGATTCTCGCGAAGATGTAATGACCGAACTCGTGTATAAAAATCAAAAAACCAAACACGAGTAAAGCTATGACTATCGTGAGTAACGTATTCAATTTGTTTTCTCCTTAATTATTTCTTGCGCCGCTTTTCTTGCTTCTCTGTCAGAGGCTATTATTCCTTCAAGCTCCCTTACCGAAGCCCTGTCGCAGAATCTTTCGAAGGTTTCCTGCACTGCGTCGCAAATTCCGCTAAAGGATAGCTTCTCTTCTAAAAATGCAGCAACGGCAACCTCATCCGCGGCATTCAAAACCGCAGGCATAGCGCCGCCCATGCTAATCGCTCTTTTCGCGAGGTCTAACAGAGGAAACGCCTCGGTATCAGGTTTCTTGAACGTCATCTTTCCAAGAGCGAACAGGTCAAGATCACGAGACACCGCCTCCCGCCTTTCGGGATAGTCAACGGCGTACTGAACACACATTCGCATATCGGGCACTGAAAATTCTCCTATAACGGTATTATCAATATATTCCACCGCTGAATGTAATATACTTTCTCTGTGAATGACGACCTCAACCTTTTCGGCCTCCACCGAAAAAAGATGAACCGCCTCTATTATCTCAAAGCCCTTGTTCATGAGGGTTGCTGAGTCCACAGTAATCTTTTT
>JAZSBB010000027.1:0-7350 GCA_045602185.1 Eubacteriales bacterium | reverse complement strand
ATTTGCAATTTGACGGAGCTTAATACGGCAACGGGACTTGCCGCAACGGGTGACGAGGAGGTTTTGCGTTCGCTCGTTAAGGGACTTTAGGGCGAGTGCGAATTTCTCGGCAAGCACCCGATAAATCTTAATCCTCTCAATAGGTAGTGCTTAAATTTCAAAGCCTTCTACAAAAACAGGCTTTGTTATTAGGTGTTGTCAAATTAATCATTTTGTTGTATAATATAATAGCAGTGGTGTAAAATGGTGTAAAATGGTTAAGAATAATAAATGTTTGTTTATTTAAAGAGGACAAATATGTTTGAATTATCAACGAAAACAAAGAATAATATTTCGCACAACGTAGGCTTGCCCTTTGAAGAAATATGCGAAAAAAGCAGTGATGTATCTACAAGTAAATTCATTAAGTTTTCTAAAAAGATTCAACCCGGTCGTTCCGTCAGAGGTAATCCTTACCTTTCTCGCAAAATGTTTACGACTATGGAAGAATTAGATTTATATATGAACAATATGATTAAGGAAAACCAACGTGGATAAAACTCAAACTGAAAAATCGGACAGATTTATAAAAAATACTACGATATCTTAAATCCTTTGATAGCTAACTATGAGGTGGTTTTGGGTGAACACCCAATAGAAATTTTAAACGAAATACGCTCGATTTTTTCGCACATAGCAAAATGCTACAAAACAAATGCAGACAAGAAATACATCGATTTGCAATTGACAAAGGCAGACAATCATTTAAAAAGAGCTATACTTGATGGATTTAAATACACTTGTATGGCGTATCAGATAAAAATTGCAGAGTTTAAAACCGAGTTTTCTCGTGTTTTGGCTTTGATTGACAACGGAGAATTTATAAATCGGTTTTATAAATTACAGAATAATGCGATAAAGCTTTTCTCAGATGCAAAAAATATCGAAAATACTTGCGATGACGTTTCTGAAAGCTATGCTGCATACGAGCAAGCATTCAACGCTTATAACGAGTTTTATCAAGCTATTCGTGAGAAGGAAGAGAACTGCAACAAAATAAACACGATTGTGGACAAGGACTATAAAAGAAAGTATATGCGCTCTCTTATATGGAACGGAATAATGGGTGTTATAGCTGTTGCTTCTCTGGTTTTTGGAATTGTTGGAGTTCTCGTGTGAAATCCGAGAGCGCCTTGCTGCGTAAGAAATATTAAAATAATCCGCTTAATTAATAAGCGAGCTAAAAGGCAGAGATACCGTAGGGTTTACGGTTTCTCTGCCTGAATTTTTTGTGATTTTAAAGATAAGAGGTGAAAATTTGCTGTTTTCGCCTTTTTATTTTTATTTTATCGCCTTATTTTTAATCTTATGATTGTTTAAGGCTCATTTTGCTCTCCGATACGCAATCTTCCTTGTAGGAGTGGGCGCATATAGCAAGAGCAACGTTGTATGAAAGCAAGGGGTAAATATTGAAAACGAAATTATCGAGAAGGCTTCCAAAAAGAAGCGTAAGAATTGAAATTCCGAGCATCGTTTTCATTACGTTAGGCTTTTTGAAGAATATAAGCGCCGTTTTAACTCTGTAGTAAGCGTAGGTCAAAAGACCGACTATGCCCATTGACGAGAGAAGCTGAAGAACAGTATTGTGCGCTTGCTTTGGGAGAGGGCCGAACACTGCTGTGTCAACGTCAAATCCGTAAAATCCCCTTCCGAAAACTATTCCGTTAAGGAAATTGTCAAATGCCTGACGCCAGAGACTGTATCTGCCGTTATCGGAAAATCCTCTTTCGAAATAGTCGCCGAGAATTGCCTTAATTTTACTGAAGAAAACTATCATAAAGAGGGCTACGGCAAAAATTCCGACCGCTATAATTATCCGAAAAGCAAGCTTGTGCTTTCCTACAAATGCAGAGATAATGATACACGCCCCATAGGCTAAGGTAGCAAACACGAGCGCATTACGTGACATTGTGAAAACTGCGGCGACATACGTAAGCGTTGCCATAGTGAAATAAAGCCAAGGGTATTTGTTTACCATAACGCCGTAAAAAAGAGTCGGAATAAGAACCGCAAGTGAATTTCCAACGAGGTTCCATATTCCCCAGCCGAGAGCTACACCAACCTTATTTATCGAGCCGTCTATAAAAACGTTATCGCTCGTGAGGTAAAGGTGAATGACCTGCCCGACAAGGATAAATGAAATCAATAGGGTAACGTAGGCAAAATATTTGCCTAGCTCTTCTGCGCTTTCGTCTTCGGCAAAGCCGTGATAGATAAAAATGAAGAAACCAAAGTAAACCAAAAAATTGAAAAGACCGAAAAGAAGATTTTTGGGAATCCACACGTCCGAAAATGCTCCTGAGAGGAAAAGCGCTGCCGAAAAGGCAAGGAGCGGGACTAAAAAAGGAGTGTTTTTTACCGATATCCGCTTATACATCTTGTTTTTAAAGAAGAAGATTATAAACGATGCGCTAACTGCGCATATTACGATAATTGATACAGGCAAGCGCCAACCCGTGTAGAAGAAATCCGAATAATTCGGGTAGTTAGGCCCGTGGTCGAGGGATATCTGGTAAACGTAAGCGCAAAAAACTATTATGCCTGGACGTATCGAATGGCAGATGCTGAGTGAGAAAAGGAGAAGTCCGGTAATAATGAAATTAAAATAATACTCAAGCCCGGTAACGTTTCCCACGAAAATCAAAAGAGCTATAACGGCAGGATAGGCTTTTCCCATAAATAAGCTTCTGTAGAAATCGAGGGAACGCAGTCTGCTAAAATCAAAGTTCTTGACCTTATCAATCATAAAATCAGCTCCTTTATAGTTTCATAAGTATTAGAAAAGACCTGGTCAAAGGAATACTCCTTATATTTTTCGATTATTGCATCACTGCTAAGTGATAGCTTTCCCGAATGTATTTCCTTCACCCTCTCAACGAACTTTGAGGTGTCGGCAAAGCTGTAAAGATAACCGCTTTTTTCGTTCTCTATAAGGTCGGTATGCCCCTTTATATCCGAGCAAAGAACGGTTTTTTTGCAACCGAGAGCTTCAATAATATTGAAGGGCATTCCCTCAATCTCGCTGGCTGAAACGTAGAGGTCGCAAGCGTAGATAAAGTCACACGGGTTAGGCTTTTGACCAACGAAATGCACGTAACTGCTAACACCCAGCTTTTCCGAAAGCTCCTTTAATTCACTCTCTAAGGCGCCCGAGCCAACCAAAATGAGCTCGGCATCGGGAATAGAAATTTTTATCTCAGGCAGAGCGCAAATTAAAAAACGCTGGTTTTTTCTCGCCGAAAGCTCGCCGACAAAGCACATAAGAAATTTTTGCTCTGCGCCTATATATTGCCGTATTTTCTCGCAAGGCGTGGATTGCTCCGAGACCTTTGCTCCCATTCCATAGGTCATCTTCACGTCCGAGATGCAGAGTGAATTTGACGTTGCAATTTCAAAATCGGCAGAGTTCATAACTACGATAGAATCGGTTTTTTTCCTCAGTATTTTTTCGCAAAACAACATCAGCTTATACTTTAGCTTTGAGGAATGCTCGGAAAAAAGGTAGCCGTGTACTATATTTATAACCTTGGGTCTTTCCTTTTTTTGCATCGCAAGTCTGATATGAAATGCCGCAAGAGTAGTATTTAGTATTACCGTGTCGAATTTTTCCGATTTCAGTATGCGCTTAATTCTTCTTCTGACGAAAAAGTTCTTGGGCGAGAGCATCTTTTTTACGAACGGAATATCGAAATCTGCACCTTCCCCCCTCGCCATAGTAAAAACCTCGTTTCCGTCAAGACGAAGCTTTTCGATATAGGGAAGGTGAAAATTATTTATGTGCCCTATTGTAGATGCCGCATAAAGTATTTTACTCATTTTGGCGTTTCCTTTCGTTTAACGGCGGGCTTTATGTTAACGGCTTTCGGTGGTTTCGTCAGAAAGCTCCTCGCCCTGCATTTCCTTTGCAACGTATCTTTCGTTTTTGTTTACCGCTTTGAATGGGGTTTTTAACAGTATAATAACGTCAAGTAAAAACGACCAGTTTTCGATATAAGCGATATCCTCGTGAATTCTGTCTTCAACCGAGGTGTCGCCTCTCAGTCCTTTTACCTGGGCGAGTCCGGTCATACCCGGCTTCACGTAATGCTTTACCATATAAAGCGGTATGATTTCCTTAAAATGCTCTACGAAATTCGGAATTTCCGGACGAGGACCTACGAGCGACATACTGCCGAGCAAAACGTTAAAAAGCTGAGGAAGCTCGTCTATAGACGTTTTTCTGATAAAATTTCCGAATCTTGTTTTTCTGGTGTCCGTATCGGTCGTCCATTCCTTCGTGCTGTTTCCCTCAACTCTCATAGAGCGGAATTTCAGCATTGTGAATTTCTTTCCGAGCTTGCCTACTCTCATTTGTTTAAACAACACGGGGCCGGGGGACGATAGCCTTACGCCTATCGCAGCGAAAAGCATAACAGGAGAGGTCAGCAATATAAGAAACGCCGAGCCGACTATATCGACCGCCCTTTTTAAAGCGGCGTTAGCTCTGTTGTCAAGAGGAGTGCTATGCGCGTTGATAAGCGGTATCGAGCCGACCTGCTCTATCTGGCGAGGGTTCTTAAAAAATCCGTAAATAACGGGAAGAAAATACACCTTGATGCAGCGGTCATCGCACATATTAACCAGCCTTATCAAATGCCGCTTATCATAGGCGTCTATCGCAAAAACCACGTCCGTAGGCTTATATTTATCGAGTATTTCGGCAAGACCACTGAACGAACCAAGCTTTTCAACACCGATATCCTCGGTTATCTTGTTTCCAACGTAGCCCAGCACCATCGCTCCGTACTGAGAATTGTTTTCGGTTACCTGCTTTACGTATTCAGCGGCGGAGCTTGAGTTGTCACCCACGACTATTATTTTTCTGAGGTTATACTGCTTTTTTCTGAAGGCGGCGAGAATACTCTTTATAAGGTGAGCCTTGAAAGTGAGAAAAGCGGTTGAAATTACGGCGGCTATTAAAAGCCAAACGAACCAGAAATCTCTCGTTTTTCCGTTCGTTGCCATAGCAACAATTATTCCGGCTATTCCGTAGCAAACGGCGTTTGCCTTTACCGCATTCGTAATTGCGTGTAAACGGGTTCTGTAGCGGGAAGGGCGGTACATATTCATTATGTGATAGATAAATGACGAAACGAAAAGACCGGTTATTATCGAAAAGAGCGTAGAAGTGCCACGTATATCGACAACAGCCTTACTGAATATCATTATTCCGAAAAGATACGCCATAAGCAAAGCTATCGAGTTTATGAGCATATCTATATAAACTTCAATTATATCGAGAATACCTCGCTCTTGATTTTGCATCTTGTACTCCGTTTTTTAAAAGATTTATAAAATAAAATATATAAACATAAACAATATACCACCATTTTGTATTTTTGTCAAGTTACGGCATAGCTCAGTCCTGTTTTTTGACAGCATTTGCCAATCCTGCAGGATATCGAAAATTCTCATAGTATATTATTGTTTGTGTATATTTGCGTAAAATTTCAAAAATTTTTCAATAAAACTGTTTATTTTTAATAAATCCTATGTTATAATGAAAGCGAAGAAAGATTATATCTTTCTGAGTCTTACGGAAAGGAAGCCGATTTTTTCGGCGGGTACAAGAAATGAAAATTACGATTTACGGAAAGCAAATGACCGTTAGAGAGAGTCTGAAGGCGGCAATTGAAAAGAAGCTGCAAAAATTTGATAAGTTTTTCGGCGAGGATACGGAGGCCTTCGTTACCTGCAAGGTTCGCAAGGGAGATAAAATTGTCGAAATTACCGTAAATTACGCCTCAACCCTTTTCAGAAGCGAAGAAGAAAGCGACACTTTTATAACTGCTCTTGACAGAGCTACAGAGGGGCTTGAGAGGCAGATACGAAAAAACAAAACACGCCTTGAAAAAACGGTTAAAAGAGGGGCGTTCGTAATAGGCGAGGACGATGATGACGAATACGAGGAGGAGCGTGATTTTGATATAAGAACAAAAAGCTTCCCTTTCAAGCCTATGACTGCCGAGGAAGCGATACTGCAAATGAATCTTATAGGACACACATTTTTTGCATTCAGAGATGCCAAGACTCTTAACGCAGCCGTGGTATATAAGCGTAAGGACGGCGGCTACGGACTCATAGCGGAGGAAAAATAGATAATTTGACGCCCGGAGCGAAGGAAAGGGTATAGCATTATATAATGAAAGCGCCTATTATTCTGTTTTTGGGGGGAAACGATTTTCAAAATTAATAAAGAATAAAATCAATAGCTCAGCGAGTGCTTTATAAAGTGAAAAGAAAAACCAAGGCCTATCGAATCGGTTGACCTTGGTTTTTTGTTATTTAACGGTAAGCTATGATTTTTAAACGAACATATCAAGCTTTACTTCTAAAAAGTGAGCGATATGGTCGGTTGAAGGAATGGGATTATCTATAACGCCGTGCTTGTAGAAATCAAAATCGGAAAGCGCATCCATAATAGGATAGCCTTTGAGGATATCCATAACGGAATTTTTAGCCGCTCGGTATTTTTCAATATGCTCAATATGCGGCTCGTCTGAAATATGGAAGAAGCAGCGTTTGTCGTTTCCGTCCTTCTTCATAAAGGCAATAAGCTCGGTGAAAAGCCGTCTTATAAATTTCGTATATTCTTCTCCGGTCGAATCAGTTTCCCAACCGAATATTTTTTTATATTCGCCGTCAACGGTCGCCATAATTTTAGGTGTGTGTCCGGCTCCCTATTGAGTATAGAGGTGTGCAATTTCGAAATATTTTATACCGACTCTGTCACACATATCTATCTAGCGGGCAAGGCGGGAAAAATCAAAGGAATATACGCCGTTTTCTTTCGTTATGATAAGAAGCTGAGCGGCGGTTCTCTCACCGCCTACGGCAGTGTCGAGCGCAAGTGTGAAAATCGGAGTAAGAAGGGTGTTGATTCCGTTTTCAACGGCCACCCGTGCGAAAATTTCGACTATTCTCCAGTGCTCCTCGGACCAAACGGGGACACGGTAATAATCGGCGTGGCAGTCCAAATGAAACCACTGAGTAAAGTATATATCCTCTTTAGGCAGGACTGCGTCTATTACGTGAAGGGTAAAGCTGTTTTTTCTTTCCGTGTTTTTCTCCGCCTATGCGTTTTGATTTCTTAGAATTGTTAAAAGATTTCCAAAATTTTCGGGCAGGGGGCATTCAAAGTCCATTTTCTCTTTAGTTCTCGGGTGGATAAAGGAGACGCGCCTTGCGTGTAGAATTTGACCGTCAAATAGGGGGGCGTGTAGCTTTTCAAAGCGAATTTTTCCGCCGCCGTAGGTTTCATCTCCCAAAAGG
>JAZSBB010000026.1:0-2826 GCA_045602185.1 Eubacteriales bacterium | reverse complement strand
TGAGGTCAATACGGGCGCAATTTCAAGAGGATACCGCACAACCCCCTATCCCTCAAAAGAAATTCTCGATTACATAAAGTCAAAGGGCGGTAAGCTTATTATTTCAAGTGACTCGCATTCTAAGGAAAACATAGCGTTTCTTTTTGATAATTACGCATTTTTGACAGAATAAAAATCTTAGCAAAATAAATTCAAGCTTTAACAGAACAAAAATAAGTGACCCTTGACCGTACGTACCTTTCACCTACGCACAATCAAGGGTCACTTATGTTCACTCTTGATATCTAACATCTTTTGGTTATCCTCTCTTTCCTTGCCTGCTCAAATACAGCCTTTTTCCGCAACGCCAAAAACATCACATTTTAATTATTCCCTAAAGCGAGATAAGCTTATATTTTCGTTGTCTTTTTGCGCTGTAAGAGCGGATTTTGTGACTCTCTATGAAGGTTTTTCTTTCGATTTAACCGTTTTGATTTCTCTTTATCTACTGCTGCTTAACTTGCCAAGATTACTTTAAGTATGCATACTTTAACCGGTTATATATATAATGCGTAACACCGCCGTGTTTATTTTTTGTTTTCAGAACCTACCCAAGACCTGCCGTGTTAAATCGCTTACTCTTTTTCCTTCATTAGAAGTCTTTTTTTAGGTTGCCATTGGACTATACCTTCCTTTTTAGATTTGGCTTTTTTCGAACCGAACCGCCTTATTCGGTTCCCGTCCTACTTTTTCATTGGACTGTACCTTCCTTTATCAGCCTTTAATTTTTTGAACCGAACCGCCTTATTCGGTTCCCATCTTACTTTCTCATTGGACTGTACCTTCCTCTCTACGTCTACAGTATAACATACTTTTTTCCAAAATGCAATATGCAAATTGTAAGTATTTTACAATTATTTTTTGTGCAAAACACAGAATTTGTGCAAAAAGCTCATAAGACGGTTTACAAATGATATAATAGGTGATATAATGGAAATATGAGCGGTCTGCAACGGCAGACCGCTCATATTTATTTTGGCATTATTTAAGTGTGTTTTTACAAAAGCTTATTCTTAATAAATATTTATGCCAAGTAAATCCGGCTTTCAAAAATCATACCTCTAGGGCAGTAAGATGTTCCACTGTTTCACGGCGAACCGCAACGTAGGAGCGTCCCTCTGAAAGCATTACTATCGGCGGGCGGGTGAGTCTATTGTAATTTGACGACATAGAATAGTGATACGCACCGGTGGTAAGACACGCCAAAAGAGCGCCTCTCTTCAGATTATCCGGCAATAAAACGTTTTCTTGCAGAATATCTCCGCTTTCGCAGCATCTTCCGACAACGGTCACTGCTTCAAGCTCTGCATTATCCGAAATTACGGGAAGAATAGTATATGGCGAGCCGTAAAGAGCAAATCTCGGATTATCCGCCATTCCGCCGTCTACCGAAACGTAAGTCTTGTAGCCCGGAATACGCTTTACGGTTCCGACTGTGTATAACGTCAATCCTGCATCGGCAACTACGCTTCTGCCCGGCTCAAAGGAAATCCTAGGCAGAGAAATTCCAAGCTCAGCCGCACACTTTTTCATAAATGCGCCTACCTTAGCAATATTTTCGGCTATGTCTATTTCGGGCTGCTCCGCTATATAGCGTACACCGTAGCCGCCGCCTATATCAAGCTCGCTTGCAAGGTATCCCCTTGTCGTGTATATATAATTAACGAAGCCGAGCATAACCTCTGCAGCGCTGATATAAACCTCAGAATCAAAAACCTGAGAGCCTATGTGACAGTGAAATCCGCAAAGCTCTATAGAGGGAAGCGAAAGAGCTATATCGGTTATCGCCTCAGCCTGCCCCGTTTCAATTGCGCTTCCGAATTTTGAATCGACCTTTCCCGTTGCCACTGCGGCATAGGTATGGGGGTCTATTCCGGGCGTAATGCGCAAAAGAATCTTCTGCTTTACGGAAAGCTCTGCTGCGATACGGTCTATCGCAAAAAGCTCCTCCTCGTTATCAACGACAAAATATCCTACGCCGCACCTGATGGCGTAATCTATATCCCCGTCTGTTTTATTGTTTGAATGGAAATACGCCCTCTCCAGAGGAAAGCCCGCAAGCTTTGCGGTATATATCTCTCCCGAAGACACAACGTCTATTCCCATTCCTTCTTCCTTCATTATTTCGTAAAGGCGGCGAAAGCAAGCTGCCTTTGAGGCGTAAAGCACCTGACCGCTCTCGCCGAAGGCTTCATTGACAGCGTTTAAGTAGGTACGGCATCTTTCCCTTATTCTTTCTTCATCGTAAAGGTAAAGAGGCGTTCCGTATTCTGCCGCCAGCGAGGAAAGAGGCATACCGGCAAAGCAAAGCTCCCCCGACTCCGTTCTCGAAATGTTTTCACATATAAATTCGTTTTTATTTACGGTAGCTAACAATGGTTTACTCCTTAGGTAAAGTTTTAAAGAAGATGCGCTAAAAGCTCCTCCTGCGTAGATGGCGAAATGTCTGACGGAGCTACGTCAAACACGGTTTTGCAGCCCGAAATTCCTCTTTTTGCCATTCTGTCTACTGCTCTTGCGTAAGCAACGAGAACGCTTCCGGTAAATTCGGGATTCGAATCGAGCTTTAAAGAAAACTCTATTGTGTGACGGTTTTCACCGAACCTTCCGCTTACGCCATTTCTGATAACGGAGCCGCCGTGAGGCATTCCCTTATGCTCCGCAGAAAGCTTCTCCATAGTTATAAAATTCACTGTGGTATCGTAATCGGCAAAATAATTCGGCATTGTTTTGATTTCCCTCTCAATGCGTTCCTTATCTGCCCCCACCTCTGCTACCACGTAGCAC
>JAZSBB010000025.1:0-3209 GCA_045602185.1 Eubacteriales bacterium | reverse complement strand
CTGGGCGCATACACCGCCGCCAAGAATTATCGCTTCGGGACGAAACTCGTTGGCTACGCCGGTTATTCCGACTCCTATTTTTCAATATATCCGTCTACCACGCTTTTTGCGGATTCGTCTGCATCCTTATAATCGAAGGCTAATTTTCCGTTAAGCTTATCAAGCGAGCCTATTTCCCACATTTTGCTCTTAGGATTTTCCTGCATCTTACGCCCTTTCCTATTCCCACGATATCCAACTCTGTCATATTTGCTTTTTTAAAGAGAAGCTTTACAAGCGAGGCGATGTTATCACTGACGGCAACGCTTCCCTTTTCGCTTTCGGCGGGAACCTTATCACTTACGATTATTCTGCCTCATCGTCAACTATTCCACCCTTTATAAAGGTGCCTCCAAGGTCTATGCCTACGTAATATTTGCATATTTCGGTAAGCAATATTTCAACGTCTCCTTCCACAGATATTCGCCAAAATCAGCGGGTACGAAAAAGCTATCTCCTGCCCGTATTGGCGTATCCATAATATTTGCTGACACCAAGGACGCCGCCCCCTATGCCGTTTTCTCTGTTATATGCCGAAAGGCTCGTTACCGCAAGAGCCTTGTCGATATGAAACTCTCTGGGTTTTCCGTTTTTATCTACTCTGCCCCACTCGTAAACCCGATAAGCGAGATTGCTGTTTTGCTGAATTTAGCATATAAGAGCGCCTTTTGCGATTGCGTGGATAGTTCAGACTGGATAAAGTAACATTCTCCCGCCTTGACCTCGTAAAAATTAAGAAGCTCGCTCAGGCGGTTTTCTTTAATTGCGCTCTCGTATTCTTCCCTTATGACCTCTCGCTTAAAGCCGAGATATATCCCGGCGCCCTCCTCGGCCTCCGCTATGTACCACATTTCCGTTTTGCCGAAGGAATTTTCGTTTTTTGAGCGCTTATTCGTCAGACGGGTGCACCTGAACCGAAAGGTCCTGTTTTGCGTCTATGAACTTTATCAGCACCGGGAAGCTCTGAAAGTCGGCAAGATTTTCACCAAGCTGCTGAGCGCTTACCGCCCACGAAAGCTTTCTGCCATCAGAAAGCTCGGTTTCTCCGTCTTTATGGAAGGATAACTCCCAGCTTTCCGCAACGGGAAGTATATCCGTTTTTTTAATATTTTTCACGCAGGCTGCTGCCGCCCCAAAGATAATCCTTAAACGCAGTATAAAGCTTTTCAATTTTTATAAGAGTCCTCTTGATTCTGCGCCGTTTATATAATATTACTTTGATTTTAGCACATTTTAAAGCCACAGTCAATACATATTTTAACAAGCCTTGAATAAATATAAATAAAAAGCCATAGAAGCAACACTTTGCCCTTAACGGATACACTGCGTTGATTGCTATGGCTTTTTGTTCTTTCAAAGCGAAAACACTTTGAAATTATTTCTTATCTGCCGCTTCCTCTGCCTTTACTGCTACGAGCTTAACGATAGCGGTTTCTGCTCCGTCTCCACGGCGGGGACCCATTTTATATACCTGGGTATAGCCTCCGTTTACATTTGCGTATGCGGGAGCGATAACACTGAATACCTTTTTAGCAACGTCTTCCTTGGTTATAAATGCAAGAGCTGCACGGTAGGAAGCAAGGTCACCCTTCTTTCCAAGAGTAATCATCTCGTCTGCCTTTGCAGATACTTCCTGCGCTCTGGTGTACGTGGTCTCAATCTTGCCGTTTTCAAGGAGAAGAGTTACCATACCTCTAAGCATAGCCTTGCGCTGAGCTGTGGTTCTGCCGAGCTTTCTCATCTATGTTTCCTCCTAATTCTTATTCTTCATCTTTCTTCAAGCTGAGGTTGAGAGAAGCAAGCTTCTGCATAACCTCCTCAAGAGATTTTCTACCGAGGTTACGAACCTTCATCATATCGTCTTCGGTACGCTCTATCAAATTTTCTACCGTATCAATGCCGGCACGCTTCAAGCAATTGAAGCTACGAACCGACAAATCAAGCTCCTCAATGGTCATCTCAAGGACTTTTTCCTTCTTAACCTCTTCTCTCTCAACCATAACTTCGGCCTTCTTAGCCTCGTCTGACATATCGATAAAGAGTTTGAGGTGCTCGTTGAGAACCTTGGCGGCTAGTGATATTGCGGACTTTGCGGATATCGTTCCGTTCGTGATTATCCTCATAGTAAGTTTATCATAGTCTGTTATATTACCTACACGGGTATTTTCTACGCTGAACTCAACCTTATATACGGGTGCGAATATAGAATCAACGAAGATAAGACCGATAGGAGCGCCGACATTTGCGCCTACGCTTGCGAGATAATTCTGCTTGTTGACCTCAGAAGGAACATATCCTCTGCCTTCATCAAAGGTTATCTCCATATAGAAACGAGCGTTCTCGCTTACCGTGCAGATGTGATGCTCCGGATTAAGTACGGTAAGGTCTGCGTCAGGAGTAATGTCACCTGCGGTTACATTGCAGGGTCCGGTAACGTCTATTACAACCGTTTTGGGTCCCTCGCACTCAACCTTAGCAACTATTCCTTTAACGTTCAGCACGATTTCCGGAACGTCTTCCTTTACACCGTTACAAGCAGATATCTCGTGAAGAACACCGTCAATCTTTATGCTGGTAGCGGCATATCCGGGAAGCGTTGAAAGAAGAACTCTGCGCAGAGAGTTTCCAAGCGTTTGTCCGTATCCTCTTACAAGGGGCTCTACGACAAATATTGCTTCGCTTTCGTCTTCCGTAACGTTGGTAGCGGTAATATTAAACTTCTCTATTGCGTTCATCATTTGTGGTTACCTCCTTATTCTGTTTTTGTAAAAATAATTTTATAAACTGATAATAAGCGAAGAATACGAGGGCAATCTTCTCGCCTTCGGTATTCTCGCTCGTATCGGAGGGATTACTTGGAATAGAGCTCGACGATAAGCTGCTCTTCAAACTCAAAGTCGATATCGTCTCTTGCGGGAAGAGCTACAACCTTGGTTGCAAGATTAGCTGCATCATTCTGGAGCCACTTGGGAGTAGTGGCGGTTGCCATCTGCTCTGCAAGAGCCTTTATCTTTACGCTTTCCTTGCTGGTTTCCTTAACAGCTATAACGTCACCTGCTTTAACGAGAATAGAGGGAATTGATACCTTCTTACCGTTAAGAGTAAAGTGAGCGTGGAGAACAAGCTGACGAGCTTCCTTTCTGGATGCTGCCATACCCATTCTGTACACT